>JAPJPH010000101.1 GCA_030825745.1 Anaerococcus sp. | reverse complement strand
CATCTGTTGATATATCAACAACTCTCTCTCCAGTTTCTAGATATCTAAAAATTAGATCTTTTAGGGAGTTAATATTTTTTGTTCCAAATATTATATCTACTTCTTTGTGTTTTTTTACTATAACTTCCCTGGCTGTGGATGTTTGCATCATGCATCCTGATACAGCTATGATTTTTTCAGGATTTTCCTTCTTTAATTTTTTTAGTGAAGATACTTGGCCATATAATTTTAATTCTGCATTTTCCCTTACTAAGCAAGTATTAAATAATATAAAGTCTGCCTCTTCTCTTTTATCAGTTTTTGTATATCCAAGATCTTCTAAGATATAAGATATCCTTTCAGAGTCATGTTCATTCATTTGGCAGCCAAATGTTGTTATATTATATTTTTTTCCTTCAAAGTATGGCTTGTATTTTTCATATGCTTTTATATTCATTTTCACCTCTTAATTAAAAAAAGAGGGGCTAGCCCCCTCCTTATTTATCTTCTATTCGTTATCGCTAGATTCTTCGTTTTCAGTTTCTTGATTTTCTTCAGTGATTTGTTCAGAAACTTCTTCTTTAGTTTCTTCTGTATTTTCTTCTAAAAGATCATCTCCACCTTGTGCGAATAGTGCTTGTTCAAGTAGATTTCCTAGGTTGTTATTTAGGTCATCATCACCAAATGAATTTGATTGAGATTTTTCTACTCTTCTTCTTGGTCTATTTGTATTTCTTTTTTCTTTTTTAACTTTTCTTTCAGTTCTTTCTGGTGCTTCTTGTAAAGTTTTTATACTTAAACCAACTTTTTCTTCATCTTTGTCTATGCTAATGATTTTAACTTCTATTTCATCACCAACATTTAGCTCATCAGATGGTTTTTCTACGTGGTCCCAAGAAATTTCTGATACGTGTACAAGTCCTTCTACACCATCAGCCACTTCAATAAATGCACCAAAGTCTAATAGGTTAACTACTTTACCTGTTAGTACATCGCCTACTTCATGATTTTTAACAAATTCATCAAATGGTTTATCTAGAAGTTGTTTACGTCCTAGAGAAATTCTATTTTTCTCTTGGTTTAGTTTTAGAATCTTAACTTCTATTTCATCACCTACGTTTAATACATCAGCTGGATGTTCTACTCTAGTCCATGAAATATCAGATACGTGAAGTAGTCCATCTAATCCATTAACTTCAACAAAAGCACCAAAATCAGTTAATCTTGCAACATTACCTGTTACTACATCTCCTTCATTTAGGTCTTCCCATAGGTTTTCTAATTCTTCTTCTAAAACATCTTTTCTAGATAGAACTAGTCTATTTTTTCTTTCATCTATGCTGATGATTTTAAGATCCCAATTTTCGCCTACAAATTTTTTGAAGTTTTTAACAAAGTAAGTTGCAATTTGGCTAGCTGGAACAAATCCATTAACACCATTGATATCTACAGTTAAACCACCCTTATTAAAGCCTGTTACTTCACCATTTACTAGTTCTTCGTTTTCAAACTTTTCAGCTAGTTCACTCCATACCTTCATTCCTTCTACTCTTCTAGTAGAAAGGGCAACATTTCCTTCTCCATCATCAAGTTTAATGACATAAACGTCTATTTCATCACCAACATTGAAACTGCTCTTTGGATCTTTACGTTCTTCTTCAGTCAATTCATCTAGTTTAATTATACCGTCTGCCCTAAATTGGATGTCTACAAATACTTCATCATCCTTAACATCGATAACAGTACCCTTTATTACTTCCTTTGGGTACACTTTCTTTAAACTATCCTCTAGACTGTTCATAAAATCTTCTTTAGTGAATTCATCCATACTTTTTACTACCTCCTCGATAATCTCATCAGGTGTAGATGCACCTGCGATTATGCCTACTTTTTTAAATTTAGAGAGCTTTTGCAAAGGTAGATCTTTAACAGTTTCAATCCTAAAAACATTTTTACAATACAGATCAGCTACTTGATATAGCTTATTTGTATTAGAACTATTAAAACCACCAGCTACAATCATGCAATCAACTTCCTTAGCTAAGGATTTGGCTGCTTCTTGCCTATTTTCAGTTGCTTTACATATTGTGTTTTCTATTACTACACTATCATTATTTTCTTTTAACTTGTTAGCAATATCGTAAAAAAATTCAAGTCTATTAGTTGTTTGACTAACTACATAGATCTTGTCTCTATTCTTAATATTTTTTGCTTCAGTCTCATCTGAGATTATTATACCCTTATTCAAAAAAGATTCCATAGCAATTATTTCTGGATGTTTTTTATCTCCAACAATTACTACAGTATATCCTTCATTTTCTTTTTTTATAATCTTTTCATAAATATTTGATAAAACTGGACAAGTAGCATCTATAACTTCGTTATTGTTATCTATAAGTTTTTGTTTAAAATCTGCACTTTCCCCATGGGCTCTTATTACCATGGTACTATCTTTAATCTCTAGTGCCCTTTGTTTATCTATTACGCTTAATCCTTCATTTTCTAGTTTTTCTACTAATTGAGGATTGTGGATTATAGGACCAATACTATAGGCTTTTTTAAAATCAGATATGGCATTTTTAGCAAGATCTACTGATCTTCTAACTCCTCCACAAAATCCTGATTGTTTTGCTATAAAAATTTGCATCTATACCTCTATACTTTTTAATTGATATTCATATATATTATAAAAAATTTCATCTGCTATTACTTTTATAGATTCTTTATTTTTCATACTTAGATATTTATTAATCTTAAGGGGTTCTTTTATTATTAGCTTGCTTTTTTTAAATGGCTTAAAGCTTGATATTATCTCAACAGGCATAATATCTGCTTTAGACTTTAAGGCTATAAATGAAACCCCATCTTTTATGTTAGATCTTTCTATATTTTTTGTTCTAGTTCCTTCTGGAAATATTCCTAGAATATGTCCCTCATCAATTAATTTTATCGAATGCCTTAGGGCTTTTATATCTGTTTTATCCCTTTCTACTGGAAAAGCACCTAAATTTTCAAAGATTTTTTTTAATAAAGGATTTTTAAAAAGCTCTTTTTTTCCCATGAAATATATCTGTTTATCAATGGATGAAGCCAAAAAAATAGGATCTAAATTTGACTTGTGATTTGCAACTAGGATATATCTATCAGATTTTTTAAGATTATCAAGGCCATGAACCTCTAGCCTATAAAAAGGCATCACTAAGATTTTTAATAAGCTCACAATTACTTTATATAACATCTTTTTTATCCATAAATGAAATAATAGCTTCTAGGGTTTGGTCAATATCCATATTCGAATTGTCAATCATAATTGCATCATCTGCTTTTTTTAGTGGTGCAATCTTTCTATTTGAATCATAACTATCTCTTTTTATTATAGAATCTTCAATTTCTTCTATACTTAAGGTTGACTCTTTTTGATCAAAACGCCTTTTTGCTCTAACTAGGCTATCAGCGGTTAGGTAAAACTTATACTTTGCATTTGGAAATACTACAGTTCCTATATCTCTTCCATCTAAAATAAATGTTTTTTCACAAGCTATCTTTCTTTGGATTCTAACTAAGGCATCTCTAACATTTTCATCTGCTGATACCCATGAAACATTTGCATTAATTAGATCTGTCCTTAAACTATCTGTCACTTCTATAGAATTTAGGTATACCCTATCATTTTCTAATTTGATATCTAAGGAATTTAAAATATTAATTATCTCTTTTTCACTAGAATCTTTATTTATTTGATTATCTAGGAAATATTTACTTACAGCCCTATACATTAATCCTGTATTTAAATAATCAATATTTAGCCTTTCAGCTAATTTTTTTGATACTGTGGATTTTCCTGATCCACTCGGTCCATCTATTGCTATAATGTATGTCACATTTTACTCCTTATATCTAAGCTAGCTTGATATGCACTACTGAAGGCTATTTGTAAATTATATCCTCCTGTACTAGCATTTACATCTATTACTTCACCAATAAAGTACAAATTTTCAAGTTTTTTAACCTGCATCGTTTTTGGATTAAGCTCTTTTACACTTACTCCACCCTTGGTAATAATGGCATTTTTATATGATCCAAATCCTTTAAAATCAAGTTTTAATTCCTTTATATTTGTAAGCAAGATTTTTCTTTGCTTGTCATTTATATTAAAAGCCTTGGTATCACCCTTTATAAAGGATTTTTTTAATATAATACCTGAAATTTGGAGTTGGCTGACACATTATCACGTAGTGA
>JAPJPH010000100.1 GCA_030825745.1 Anaerococcus sp. | reverse complement strand
CATATCTTGGAACATCGGCTTCATTTTCAAAAAATCTAGAGTTTGCTTCGATTGTGGAGTCTGTAAGCTTTACTATCGATGTTCTCTTGCTTAGCTTATCTGCTGGTTCATTGAAGGCGATATGCCCATTTTCTCCAATTCCTAGAATTTGTATATCTCTTTGGCCGAAGTCATCTAAGATTTTATCGTATTCTTTGGCGTATTTTTCGTCTACTTCACTTGCATTTGGAATTATATTTGCTCCTTCACTAAAGGATACATGATCAAATAAGTTCTTTCTCATGAAATAATTATAGGATTTTTCATTATCCGGATCAATTCCAACATACTCGTCGAGATTTACTGATTTGGCATATCTGAAACTAATCTCACCTTCGTCATTTGCCTTTATTAGGTTTTCGTAGAGTCCTATTGGTGAAGATCCTGTAGCAAGTCCTAGTTTTATTTGTGGCTTGTACTTGATGTTGTTTATAACATGATCAGCCGCTTTTTTGCTCATATCATCATAGTCTTTACATCTAATTAATCTCATATAATCTCCTTTATCTGTTATTATATAAAACTATACAAGATATAGAAAAAACTTAAAGAATGAAATAGAAAAACTCCTAGCCTAGGCTAGGAGCTAATATTTTTAATAATTGAAAGCTGCTACTTCAAACCATTCTTGTTCGTGTGCACAAGCTGGACAGATTTTTGGAGCCTTTGTTCCTTCATATAGGAATCCACAGTTTCCGCATTTCCAGATTACTTTTTCATCTTTTTCAAATACTTTACCATTTTCTATATTATCATGTAGTTTTTGGTATCTATCTCTGTGAGCTGCTTCTACTTTTGCTATATTTTCAAATGCTCTTGCTATTTCATCAAATCCTTCTTCTTTTGCAACTTTTGCAAATGATGGATACATATCTTCAGCTTCTTCATTTTCTCCCTCGATAGCTCCTTGTAGGTTTGTTAGAGTATCGTGGAATACTACTGGCCATGCTTGGTAGTCAGGATTTACATCTATAGCTTCAAGTTTGTATTCTTCTTTTAAAAATTTGAAAAATCTTGCAGCGTGTTCTCTTTCATTTCTAGCTGTTTCTTCAAAGATAGCTGAAATTTGTTTATAACCTTCTTTATCTGCTATACTTGCAGCATATGTATATCTCATGTTAGCTTGTGATTCACCAGCAAATGAGGTGATTAGGTTTTGAGCTGTTTTGCTTCCCTTTAATGTCATATGTAATCTCCTTTTATAAAATATTTATCTTATGTACCACCATTATATAAGAGTTTATATTCCTTGTCAAGAATGATTCTAAAGTTTTTTTCATTCTAAATTTGATATATATAATCATTATCATCCCTTTGTGAAATGTTAATTTAGCCTACTTTAGTGGTATAATAATATAGAGAGCATAGGAGGAATATATGAAGATAGATTTTAATAATGTAAATATAGATAATATTAAAACTTATGAACAAAAGGCCTTAGATTCATTTGATAGGCTAATAAATAAAAATGGTGAGGGAAATGATTTTCTAGGTTGGATAAATAGACCTGTTGATTATGACAAGGAAGAATTTTCTAGGATCAAGGAAGCTGCTAAGCTAATTAATTCTCATTCAGATATTCTAGTATCAATAGGCATTGGAGGATCATACCTAGGTATCAAGGCAGTTGATGTTGCCCTAGATAAATACTTTGATTCTGATAGAAAAGTTAAGTTAATTTATGCCGGCCACCATATTTCTGGAGAGTATTTAAATGAGCTATTAGATTATCTAAAGGATAAGGACTTTAGTATAAATGTTATTTCAAAGTCAGGTACAACAACAGAACCAGCCATAGCCTTTAGATTTTTAAAAGCTGCCCTTGAAGAAAAATATGGTAAGGATGAAGCTAAAAAAAGAATTTTTGCTACAACTGATAGTAAAAAAGGTGCCCTAAAAGAGCTAGCAGATAGCGAGGGATATGAAACATTTGTAGTTCCAGATGATATAGGTGGTAGGTTTTCAGTTATATCCGCAGTAGGACTACTTCCTCTAGCAGCAGCTGGTGTTGATATAGATAAATTCATGGCTGGATTTAAGGATGGCTATGATGAATATACTAAAGCTTCACTAGATAACCCTGCAATAAAATATGCAGCAGTTAGAAATATGCTCCATGAAGATGGCAAGGATATAGAAGTTTTAGTAAATTATGAGCCAAAACTATCCTATATAGCTGAATGGTGGAAGCAGCTATATGGAGAAAGTGAGGGTAAAGATGGCAAGGGGATTTTCCCAGCATCTGTAAATAACACAACTGACTTGCACTCCCTGGGACAAATAATCCAAGATGGTAAAAGAAACTTATTTGAAACAGTAATAGAAGTTGAAAATGTGGATAAAGACTTAACCATTATAGAAGATGAGAAAAACCTAGATAAACTTAATTACCTAGCTGGAAAAACTATGAGCTATGTAAATAATAAGGCAATGGAGGGAACAACTATAGCCCATGTCAAGGGAAATGTTCCAAATATAAGAATTATCCTTGATAGGATTGATGAGAGAAATATAGCTAAACTTTTCTACTTCTTTGAAATAGGTGTTGGCGTATCTGGCTACATGCTAGGAGTTAATCCATTTAACCAACCTGGAGTAGAAGAATATAAAACTCAAATGTTTAGACTTCTTGGTAAAGAAGGATATTAATAGATTTTAAAAAGGCTAGCTTAGGCTGGCCTTTTTAATTATTAAAGATTTTTTATTAAGGATTTTAATAAGTAAAAATATCAATATTAAAAATAAAATACTCACTAAGATGGATGCTTCTATCCCAAAGCCTCCACCATTTATAATATCAGGTTTTAGAAATGTAGAGTCAAATATACTAGTTTTACTAGAGGCTATACCTGAAACTGTTAGTCCATAAATATTTGCTTGGGATAAATTCCACATACTATGCATGGCAGATGATAGGTATATAGAACCTGTTAGATAGGTTAGTAGAGAAAATATTACCCCTATCAAAAAAATATTTACGAAGGCTAGGATAGAAAAAGAGCTATTTCCCAAATGTAGGATTGAAAATATCAAGGAGTTTGCTAAAACACCATATAAAACACCCTTTTCTTTAGCAAAGTATGGAAAAATCATACCCCTAGTTAGAAGTTCTTCTTCAAAACCTTGAAAGATCCAAAAGATTATAAAAAGGGTCATTGGAAAAGCTCCAATTTTTCTAGGGCTTCTTATAACATCTACCCTATTAAAGACTTTAAGTAGAAAAACTATTAGACTTACCATAAGTAAAGATATAAGTACTCCCTTGATATAATTACTTAAAATTTTCTCATCAACTAGTCCCAAAGATTTATAGGATCTTTTAAAACCTTTCCTTGCTACAAATAATAAGGCCATGGCTACAATAGGTGTTGATGATAGAAATACCAACTGGTCTAGGTCATATTTTTCCATATAATTTAGAAGAAAAGTCCCCCTAGTCCCTACAAGGTAGCCTATAATATTTGTTGCTATAATAAGAGAAATTACCATTGTAAAAATGCTAAGTATGATAAAAATAGTTGTCTTTTTAGAATCAATTATCTTTAAATCCCTTATCATTTCATTTTCTTTAAGCTCATATTTCATATTTTCCTCCTAATTTCATCTAGAGCCCTGCCTAAAAGAGCATTTACAAAATCTCTCGTTTCTAATATCTTGGATGAAAATAACCTATTTTTTAGGTAAATACTAGTTTCTGTTTCTACTTTTTTACTATTTTCATCTGCTAGAGCCTTTATATAGGCATCATGGTTCTTATTTTTTAAATCATCATAGACCTTGACATAATTTACACTTCTTACTTTTAGGTCAACTCTTATTAAGTTGCCTTCTTTTTTGGAATCTACATAACTTATATCTAAGTTTTTAAAAAAAGCATTTATAAATTCCTCTTGTTTTTTCTCATCCTTACTATAACTTTCCTTAAGGGTTTTTAAAATAGTATCTAGTTTGTCAGTCTTTTCTTTTAGAAAGGCTTGATCATTAGTTTTTATAGCTTCTCCAAGCCTAGCTACATTTTTTTCAGGAGATGTTATGATATTGTGACTTGTAATAATGGCTATTAAAAGAATTAGGACTACAAGTAAAAAATTTCTTATCCTTGCTTTTTTTCTTCTTTGTGCTCTCTTTAATCTTCTTATTTCTGATCTTTGATCAAATTCATTACTAGGAGATCTTCTTCTG
>JAPJPH010000099.1 GCA_030825745.1 Anaerococcus sp. | reverse complement strand
TTTCAACATGTAGGGCACTGACTCACCCTTGGCTGTTATAGGTAGGTACTCTCTTATAATCTACCTTAGTCACCAAATTTTATTATATCCCTTGGTTAGTATGATCTTGGGATAGAAACCTTGCCTTTATAAAATATATAGGCATATTTCTATCCCTAAATTTTCTTTCATATTCTGTCACAATTGAATTTTCCATACTTAGGTCCTCATCTACTTCTAGGATTTCTAGATTATTATCTTTAAAATATTCTAGGGAGGCTAAGTAAAGCTCATAATTATCAGTTTTAAGTTCTAGTTCAGTATCATCCTTGATTATTTTTTTATATATATCCAAAAACCTCTTATGAGATAGCCTTCTTTTGTGGTGTTTTCTCTTAGGCCAAGGGGTAGAAAAATTTAAGAAAATTTTTGATATCTCTTTTTTTTCAAAATATTCATCTAGATTTTCTCCATAACCAATAAGTCCCCTAACATTTATAAGCTCATTTTCTATTATTTTCCTACTAGTTGCTACAAAAGCATTTGTATTCATTTCTAGTCCTATGTAGTTGATAGATGGATTTTTTATAGCAGATTTAATTATAAAATCTCCCTTACCAGATCCTATCTCTAGGTAGATGGGATTATCATTTGAAAACTCATTTTTCCATTTACCCTTCATATTCTTTCCATCAAAAATAACATATTCATTTTTTTTCATTTCAGGTATAGCACCCTTTTTAAATCTTAGTCTCAATAAAATCTCCCTTTAACTTACAATTTAAAAAGATCAGAAAATCTAATATTTCTGATCCTTACTTAACTCTCACATCTCCCCAATAAGAAAATCCAACTGTACCAGGTCCAGTGTGGCTGCCTATGATAACTCCCATTTGATGAATCTCGATATTTCTAACATTTGGAAAGTTTTCTTCTAACATCTGTTTAAATTTAATGGCATCTTCATGGGCGTATGAATGGTCTATATATATATCCTTGTTGTAAAGCTGCTTGTCTATCGCTGATTCTTTCATTTTTTCAACCATAGCCTTCATAGCCTTTTTCTTTGTCCTTATCTTATCTATAACTATTAGTTTACCCTCATAGTTTACCTCTAGCAAGGGACAAATATTTAGGACATTTCCTATAGTACCAGCTGTTTTTGACACTCTGCCCCCTCTGATAAAGTGAGTCAGATCACTTGTCATAAAATAAGTATTTACCTTTAATTTATTATCTTCTATATAATCATAAACTTCTTTTATAGACTTACCTTCATTTTTTAAATCAACCATTTTTTTTACCAAATGCATTTGGCAGGTTGAAGCCTGAAGGGAGTCAACTACAAATATTTTTCTCTCCTTATATTTGTCCATTATACTTTCTGCTGCCAAAACAGCATTATTATACTCTCCAGTAAGACCAGATGATAAGCATAGATGAATAACATCTAGACCATCTTTAGCAAAACTTTCAAAGTACTCCATATAATCAACAATATTTATCTGACTAGTCTTTGAAATAGAACCCTCATCTAATCTTTGATAAAAATCCTCTAGACTAATAGTTACTCCAAGGTCATCTTTATAGTCTTTCCCATCTAACTCATATGGAAAGGCTATCCATTTTACTGATAGATTATCTAAATAATCTCTATCTACATCCACAGATGATGTAGAGCTTATTATATATTCACTCATCTTCTAACCTTTCTTTTTATCATATAAGTATTATATCATATTTTTTTCACTTTTTTTATTTTAATTAATATTAACCCTAAAACAAAACCAATTATACTAGGGATAATCCAAGAAAATCCCTTATCAAATCCTATAACATTGTAATTGGCAAAATTTAATATCTTTCTAATAATACCAATATTTTTAACTTCATCTGGCAAGGTATTTAATACATCCAAAAGTGAAAAAATAGCAGTAAATATTAAGGTAGATTTATATAATAGCTCTTTTTTTCCAAAAAATACTGACATGATTGATAAAAATATCAAGGAAATTACCAAAGGATATAAAAATACTAGTACTGGAAGAGATATTGATATGATTTTACTAAGACCAAGGTTGGCTATCAAAAATGATATTATAGAAAAAATAATGCAGTATCCCTTATGTCCAATATTAAAGCTTAAGATTTGTTCAAATATTTCAGCACAAGCACTTATAAGTCCTATGGCAGTTTTTAAACAGGCTATATAAACTATCAAACTTAAAAACATATAACCAAGATTACCCAAATAAAAATTAGATACCCTAGCTAAAATAACCGCTCCATTAGGAGTTTCTGATATTATAGCATTTGAGATATTTCCTATATAGCTTAGGCAAAGGTAAATAAGACCCATGGCTACAAGGCTTATTAAACCTGCCTTAAAACTTTCTATGGCTATTGCTTTTTTATCACTAATACCCATCTGTTTAATAGCGCCTATTATTATAATTGCAAAGGCAACAGATGCTGGTGCATCCATGGTATTATAGCCTTCAATAATACCTGCAGTAAGTGGAGACTGGCTATATTTATCTATAATAACTCCTCTTCCTATTTCTCCCATAGGAATAACTAAGGATAATACAATTATGATTAGTAAAAGTATTAGAAAAACAGGAGTCATGTACTTACCTATTACATCTAATAACTTGGCCTTATTCATTGATAAAACAAGGGCCAAACCGAAAAATATTAGGGTAAATATAAGTAGGGCTATTTGCTTGTTAGACCCTTCTACAGAATCCATAATAACTTCAAATGATACTGTTGATGTCCTAGGTATAGCAAAAAATGGTCCTATGGTTAGGTAAAGAAGAATAGTCATTGCATAGGCAAAAAATTTGCCTCCTGGCAAGGATAATTCAAATAGGTTTTCACTATCAGCAAGGGCAGTTGATACCACACCTAAGATAGGAAGTCCAACGGCTGATATAATAAAACCAAGAGCTAGTATAAATAAGTTATCTCCCGAGTTAAATCCAAGCTCTAAGGGAAATATTAAGTTTCCCGCCCCAAAAAAAAGCCCAAATAATAAGGAGGCTATGAGTAGCGTTTCGTTTAATTTTAAATTTTTTTTCATAATAATTCCTTTTCTATTTTCTTTATACTTTAACAAAAAAAGAAGAATAAATCAATATTCTTCTCGAAAAATTTATAAATAATTATTTTGTTTTTAAAAAATATCCTCTAATAATGTTGCAATCCTTTTAAATCCTTCTTCTTCTATTTGGCTAAATCTACCTAGTTTTGGAGAGTCTAGATCAATCACTCCTACAACTTCTCCCTTACTTATTAGGGGTATTACCAACTCTGATTTTGAATTATTATCACAAACTACATGGTCAATAAATTTATCGACATCTCTTACATTAGTAATTTTTTTATCCCTATATGCCTTGGCACAAACTCCCTTATCAAAGTCTAACCTAGTACAAGCAGGAAGTCCTTGAAAGGGACCTAGTATAAGATTTTCATCACCTACAAGATAAAAACCAGCCCAGTTTAAATCTTTTATTATAGCCATTATAAAGGCTGAAATATTACTCATTAGGGATATTTTATCTTTTTCATCTTCTACTTGTATCTTTATATAGGTATATAATTCTTCTAGCCTTTTTTCATCACTTAAATTTGATATTCCCTTTAGTGTAAAACTCATACTTATAGGCTTTCCACATACTTTCTAGCATCATTACCTACTAGTATATCCCCATCATCGGTAAATAGAATTGGTCTTTTAACTATCATTCCATCTGTAGCTAGGAGGTCATATTTTTCATCAAGGCTCATTTGTAAAAGCTTATCTTTAAGGTTATCTTCTCTATAAATTTTTCCAGATGTATTAAAGAACTTTTTGATATCATAGCCTGATTTTTCATGCCATTGTTTAATCTCATCCCTTTTTGGATTATCTTCCTTGATATCCCTTAGATCGTATTTGATATTTTTATCATCTAGGGTTTTTTCTACTGCCTTACATGTACTACAACGTTTGTAACAAATAAGTTTCATATAAATCTCCTTTATGATTTTATCTTTAACAAAGCTTAAATCTTCCCACTATATCAGGGTAATTAAGGCGTTTGTTATTGAAGTAGTCTACCTCTTTATTATGATTATATATCAAATATAAAAATGTGTAAATATAAAAACTTTTTCTTATCTAAGTTTTGATAATTTGTCTATATCTAATATTTTTATAACTCTAATAGATAATTGTTCAATAAGACCCATTTTTTGTA
>JAPJPH010000098.1 GCA_030825745.1 Anaerococcus sp. | reverse complement strand
TCCTAATACTAAATTTTAAATTAAATTGATTGTCTACTTGACAAAGGTCAGTTCAATTTGCCTGATTTTTTTACTTTAAGGTTGTTGATTATTATTTTTAAGACTTTCTTCTAAGTTACTCAAGCCCTCTTTGTAATAATCTAGAAGATCATCTAACTTATTCGTATCATTTCCGGATTCTTTGTTATTTTCTTTATCAACGTCTTTGTCTTTATCTTTTTTCTTATCCTTATCCTTATCTTTATCTTTATCTACTTTAGGTTCTTCTTTTGGTGGAACATAAATTAGATCGGAGTAGATAGTTGGTACCCTATAATCCCAGTCTTGGGGTTTTATCCCATCAAATTTATTTGGATCATAATTATCCTTAGGAGATATAAATGATCTAGTTGCCATTAAGAATTCTGGTGTTACATTGCTTGCTAGAAGGTTATTTCTAGTATCTATTGTTGCCCAGACATGGACATCATCTTCTTTTTTCGGATAGTTGTTCTCACCAAATATTTCTTCAATAACTGTTCCTCTAGGATCAGCTCTTGATATATCAGTTGGTAGTTTACCACTCATAGTATCTACTTCAAGATGTTTTATACCCTTAGGCTCGATGAAGGTTTTACTTTCTTTATCTTCTAAGATTTTATTATTTATGATTCCCCACATTAGGGCAGCCCTATCAACACTATTGCTATTTAGGTTGAAATTTTGATCATCAGCGCCCATCCAGAAGCCTACTGTATAATATGGGGTATAACCCATACACCAAAAATCTACCTTGTCATCAGTAGTTCCTGTTTTTGTAGCAAATTCTGTATCATTCAAGTAAATATTTTCATAATACTCTCCTGCACTTTCTAGGGCAGAGGTCATTTGATATGCGGTTTGATCGCTAGTTACTGTGGCTTTTTTTATTTTGGAATCATCAAATATCACATTGTCATTATTATCAACTATTTTAGAAAATGTAAGTGGTTCTATATATTCTCCTCCATTAGCTAGTGAGGCATAGGCTGCTGTCATATCTAAATTTGTAAAACCATGGCTCATAGCTCCAACACCTAAGGCGGCCAAGTTTTCATCATTAGTTTCACTATTCTCATCCTTAGAAACAAAGTAATCATCATCACCATTTTCTTTTATAAGACCAAAGTTTTTAAGGTACTTTTTACTAGTTTCTATACCGACTTTATTTAAAGTGCTTACAGCTGCAGTATTAATACTCATTTTAAGACTATCTCTTAGAGAAGTAAGTCCCATGTAGTAGCCGTATACATTAACTGGCCAAGGTTTATTATTTTCATCTTTCATGAAAGGTACATCATCTATACCACTTGCTAGGTTAAATCCATTATCTAAGGCTGGGGTATAGGTTGCTAATGGTTTAATAGATGAACCAGGTTGCCTTGGTAGGGAAGAGGCTCTATTAAGTATCGATATACCTTCTTGGTCACGTCCGCCCATTATGGCCTTAATTTGCCCACTTTTTTGATCTATCACTACAGATGAAGACTGAGGTTGAATAACACCATTTAGGTCTATATCGTAATAATCTTTATTAATAGATATATTTGAATTTTCATCAACTATTATCATAGACTCATTATTTTCTAAATATGACTTAGATATTACGATATCATTATCTTCATCTAGGTAAATATCTTCATTTGAAGGGAAATCTATAGATCCTGTTGTATGGGTTCTTAGATTGGAATTTGTTTCATCCAAGCTATAGTAGTTTTTAAAAATAAGCCTAGTTTGGTCTAAATAAACTTTATCAGATGAAATTATAAGATTTCCACCATCATCATAAAAGGCTTGGTCAGGGTTGAAAAAAACATTGTTATTTTCGTCTAAGAAATTTTCTTTTTTAAAATATAGCAATTTCGAATTAGAATTTATAATGTTACCCCAATCATCATATAAAAGGTCTAGTAGGGGAGCATATCCCAATCCTTCACTATTACCTATAAGATTTTCAGAGAAGTTATCATATATATCTTCTAGTTTGTTTTGGATTTGCTTATCCATAGTGCTAGTGATTTTTAAACCACCATAATATAATTTATCCCAGGCTTGGTTTACTGATAGATTTTCTAATTCCATTAATTTTTTGACTACTTGATTTTCAAGCAATGAATAAAAATAACTAGTGTTTTCTATATTAGATCTTTGAGCAGGTTCAATACTATTAGCAACATCAAATGATTTAGCCTTATCATAATCACTTTTACTAATGTATTCATTTTCAAGCATTTTATCTAGTACATATACTTCTCTATCTAAGGGAGTTTCATTATATATAGCAGAATATTTTTTTCCATCCATGCTAAACTCACCCAAGACTCTTTGATCGGTAACCTCGCTAGTTTTTATAGCCTTATATAATGAATTTTCAGAAGGTGATTGGACTACACCAGCTAGGGTTGCACATTGAGCTAGGTTAAGATCGGATACATCTTTATTAAAGTAGGTTTTTGATGCAGCTGATACTCCATAGGAATTTTGTCCCATAAAAACTCTATTTAGGTAAGCACCTAGAATCTCATCTTTACTTAAATTTTTTTCGATTTTTAAGGCTAGATATATCTCCTTAACCTTTCTTTCATAAGTTTGGTCATTTGAAAGATAAGTGTTTCTAGCAAGTTGCTGGGTTATAGTAGAGCCCCCTCTTACTATGGATCCTGCTTTTAAGTTTTCTACGGCAGATCCTATTATTGATAATAAATCTACTCCATTATGTTTATAAAATCTTTCATCTTCTACTGCAACAAAGGCGTTTTTTAAATCTTCAGGAATTTGCTTATAATCAACAATTTGTCTATATTCACTACTGGCAATTTGGTTAACTTCGTTTCCATCTTCATCAACTATAGTTGAATTTTGGCTCATTTCATATTTGATAGAATTTGCATCTATTTTTGGAGCTTTTTTCATAACCTCGAGCATGGCTCCTGAAGTCATAGCTGCAAATATTATTGCTAATGAACTAAATATTAATATAACGACTAATATTACTTTTCCAACTATAGCGGCAATTTTTTTATTCATAATGCCTCCATATTTTTTCTTACATATATCGATACTAACATTTTATCATTTTTAAGTAAATACTTCCATACTTATTCTTTTAATATTGATAATTACTTGTATAATTAAATTTGAGAGGAATATATGCAAGAAGTAATACAAGTAAATGTACTAAGTATAGAAGATGATGTTGATAATAAAATATATGAATTAGAAAGTTTGATAAATACAGCTGGAGCGAGTACTAGTTTTTACGTATCTCAAGTAGTAAGCAAAGTAAACCCTAGATTTTATATCGGTAAGGGAAAGGTAGATGAAATTAAAAAATTAGCTAATGATCATGATATAAAAACTGTAGTTTTTGATGTAAAATTATCACCTAGTCAGCTTTACAATTTAGAAGAAGAGTTAAACCTTCAAGTTATAGACTGGACAACTTTGATTTTAGATATTTTTGCCATGCGTGCAAATACTAAAGAGAGTAGGCAGAAAATAAAACTAGCCCAGTTAAAATATAGGTTACCTAGAATTAATAAATATTTCTCCTATTTATCTAGACAAGCAGGAGGAATAGGTACTAGAGGGCCTGGAGAAACTATGCTAGAAACTGATAAGCGTGCTATAATAAGAGATATTAAATTTTTAGAAAAAAGTTTAAAAACTGCAGAAAAAACTAAAGCTATAAATAGAAATTCTAGGAGATCTATTATAAATATTTCTTTACTAGGATATACAAATGCAGGTAAATCAACTATATTAAATAAAATGATCGACCTATTTGGTAAGGATAAATATGTTTATTCGGATGACCTTTTATTTGCAACCCTAGACACATCAACAAGAAGGTTGGATTTTAATAATATAAAGGTAACATTAACAGATACAGTTGGTTTTATAGATAACCTTTCAGATGAGCTAAAAGATTCATTTTTAACTACTTTAGATGAAATAAAATTTGCAGATATTTTATTAATAGTTATTGATTCATCATTAGATATAGACCATCAATTAGAAACTATAGAAGATTCTTTATCTAATATTGAATTAGGGGATAAGGAAATAATTTATGTTTTTAATAAAATTGATAAATTAGATTCAGATATTAAAGTTAATTTATATAAAAGAGAGCATAAAAGGATAAATATATCAGCTAAAAAAGATGAAGATTTAATAAGACTTAAGGAACTCATAGTTTCAGTTATAGAAGATAACTATAATGA
>JAPJPH010000097.1 GCA_030825745.1 Anaerococcus sp. | reverse complement strand
ATATTACTTTTAGATAATTTAAATGATCCTGGAAACCTAGGTACTATTATAAGATCAGCTGAAGCCTTTGGGTTTACTGATATAATTTTATATGGTAATTGTTGTGATATATATAATGAAAAAACATTAAGAGCTAGTATGGGCTCTATTTTTAGAATAAATATTACTAGTAAAAATCTTGATCAGATAAAAGAATTGAAAAAAACATATAAAATCTTATCTGCAGATATGGCAGGATCAGATATTAAATCATATAATGATTATGAAGAAAAAATCATACTTGCTATAGGAAATGAGGCTAATGGTCTAAGTCAAGAGATTAGAGATTTAACCGATATTTTTTTGAAAATTTCTATGAAGGGATTGATTGAATCTTTAAATGCTGCCATAGCAGCAAGTATAATGATGAATATGTTAAGCTAATGATTCGGAAAGACCTTAGTTATTCTTATACAGCAAATTAGGGATGTTGAGAGCCTTTTAAGTTACGATTAGGAGTATTCACCGATGAAGCTTGCGATGAATAAAGTAGTCAATACGTCTAACTAACGTTATAGTTTTGAGAGGATTTATTAATTAAATCAACTAAGGTGGTACCGCAGAAATATCTGTCCTTTGAGGACGGATTTTTTTATTTGGAGGAAAAATGAAAGAAAAACTACAAGAGATTCTAAATCTTTTTTATAAAGATATAGAAAACTCAAACTCGCTTGAGGAAGTTGAAAAATTAAGAGTTAAATATTTGGGTAAAAAGGGTGAGATAACATCCTTAAAAAAATCTATAGCAAGCCTGCCAAAAGAAGAAAAACCAGAAGCAGGAAAGCTAATAAATAATCTGAGCCAACAGATACAAGAAAAACTTAAAATGGCTAATGAGTCCTTAAAAGATAAACTTTTAAAAGAAAAAATAGAAAGTGAAAAAATAGATGTAACAGCTCATTTTGATAGGACATCTTCTGGTCATTTATCTGTTATTAATCAAACATTAGAAGAATTAGAGTCTATATTTCAAAATATGGGTTTTGATGTTGTAGAGGGTCTGGAAGTAGATACTGTAAAAAATGTCTTTGATGATTTAAACTCACCTAAAGATCACCCAGCTAGGTCCATGTCAGATACCTTCTATATCAATGATGATGTATTGCTAAGACCTCATACGTCATCTATGCAAATTAGAGTTATGAAAGAAGGTAAGTTACCAATTAAAATGGTTTCAGCAGGCAGGGTTTTTAGAAATGATGAAATAGACCAAACTCATTCACCAATGTTTCACCAATTAGAATGTTTAGTTGTAGATGAAAATGTATCTATGGCAAATTTGAAATCTACCCTTGAAACATTTATTAAGCAAATGTTTGGAGATGAAATGAAACTAAGGTATAGACCTCACCATTTTCCATTTACTGAACCATCTTTAGAAGTAGATGTAACCTGTCCTTCTTGTGGTGGCAAAGGATGCGCAAAATGTGGTAACACAGGCTGGTCAATGGAGCTTTTGGGAGGAGGTATGGTTCATCCAAAAGTATTAGAAGCTTGTGGGATAGATAGTGAGAAATATACTGGCTTTGCCTTTGGACTAGGTGTTGATAGGATTGCCATGGTAAAATACGGTCTTGATGATATAAGACTTTTATATGATAATGACAAAAGATTTATGGAGCAATTCTAGGAGGAAGTATGTTAGTACCATTAATATGGCAAAAAGATTATGTAAATATAGATAAGGATCTAAAAGAAATAACTGATAGGTTATCAGAAACTGGATCTCACGTAGAAGAAGTTACTATTAAAACATCAAGCCTAGATACTGTAGTTGTAGGTCATGTATTAGAGCAAGAAAAACATGAAAATGCTGATAGACTAAAAGTATTGACCATTGATATTGGTAGGAGTGAACCTGTTACAATCATTACAGCTGCAAAAAATACCAAAAAAGGAGACTATCTCTTTGTTATAACAAGTGGCACAAAAATGGATAATGGAGATGTAATAGAAGATCATGATTTCTTTGGAATTAACTCAGAGGGTATGCTTACTTCATATGCTGAATTGGGTTATCCGGATAATGTAATTCCTAAGGAATTTAAAGATGGCGTTATTATATTAAATGAAGAATTTAAGCCAGGAACCCCAGTAAGTGAAGTACTATTTTCTAACACTCCTGTTATTGAATATGAAATAACTCCAAATAGAGCAGACTGCCTTTCAATTATAGGAATGGCTAGAGAAAGTGCTGCAAGTTTTGGAGAAAAAATTAAACTTCCTGAAATAGACTTTAAAACCAATGGCAAAGACATAAAAGAAATCTTTGACGGGTTAATTTTATATAGTGACAATTGCAGTAAGTTTATAACTCGTGCCATAACTAATGTTAGGGTAGAAAAATCACCTCAATGGCTACAAAATTATCTAATCCTAGCAGGAATGAGACCTATAAATAATATAGTAGATATAACTAATTTTGTAATGCTAGAAACAGGACAACCCCTCCATGCCTATGATTTAGATAAACTAAATGGTAGTATTACAATAAGAGAAGCATATGATAAAGAAATAATCAAAACAATAGATGGTGAAGAAAGAAAATTGGATGAGTCCATGCTTGTTATAGCAGATAACAGTGGTGCTATTGGAATAGCTGGAGTTATGGGAGGTTATGATACAGAAGTAACAAACGAAACAAAAAATATAGTATTAGAATCTGCAAACTTTAACCCATCATCAGTTCGAGAAACTTCAAAAAAATTAAAGTTGCGCTCAGAAGCATCTACCAGGTTTGAAAAAGGAGTGCCTATCCAAATGGCTGACTTTGCATCAAGACGTGTCATGCATATAATTGATAAGCTAGGTTATGGAGAAATTTATGATGAAAGCTATATGGTTGGTGTAGATGAAGTAGAAGATAAGTATGTAAAGTTACGTATTTCAAGACTTAATAGCCTTACAGGGGTGCAATTTAGCAAAGAAGAAGCTATAAAAAACCTAGAACTATTGGAGTTTGAAATAGAAGATATAGATGAAGATACTATAAGAGCTAAGGTTCCTTTCTTTAGATCTGATATAGACTTAGAAGCTGACCTTATAGAAGAAGTAGTTAGACTTTATGGAATGGGCAAGATTAAAAGTAAACCCCTATACTCAAACCTTCAAAGAGGAATGAGATCTAAAAGAAGACTTCTAAGAGATGCTCTAAGAAATGCCTTAGTAGGACAAAAATTCATGGAACTTGCCACCTATTCTTTCATATCACCTAAAGAGTATGACAGACTTTTAATGGGCAAAAATGTATCCTTAAGAGAATATATAAAAATCCTAAACCCTCTAGGTGAAGACTATTCTGTAATGAGAACAACCCAAGTTCCTAATATGCTAGATGTAATATCAAAAAATATCAAATATGGTCAAACAGATATGAGATTTTTTGAGGCAGATAGGACATTTAGGAAAACTGACGATAAATTACCAAGAGAAGATTTAACCTTGACTATGGGATTATATGGTTGCTATGATTTTTATGATTTAAAGAGCTTTTTTGAAGAAGTTATGAAAAATGTTGGATTTAGTGGATTTAAATATGTTCCAGTAGAAAATATCAGAGCCTTCCATAAAGGTAGATGTGCAAAAATCTACTTAGATAACCAAGAAGTTGGTCAAATTGGACAAATATCATATCAGGTAGCAGAAGAATATGGTATAGATAAGGATGTATATGTACTTGAAGTAAACTTATCTAAGTTTATGGATAAGAGAATGGTAAATAAAAAATATAATCCTATAGGAAAATTCCCAGCCATAGAAAGAGACTACTCATTTGTTGTAGATAAGGATAGTCTATCTAAAAATATAGAAGAGATATTTATAACTAATAGCGAAGGGCTTATAGATAAAATAACTATATTTGATATATATGAAGGCAAGGGTATAGAAGATAACAAGAAGTCTATTTCATATTCAGTTTATTATAGGGCAAGTGATAGGACCCTAAAAGATTCTGATATTGAAAAAATAGAAGCTAATATTTTAAAACAGCTAGAGGATAAGGGCATTTCATTACGTAGTTAGGAGTTATTGTGGTAGAATACAAAACAAATGTCAAAATAGATGGCAAGGAATACACCCTTGTAAGCGATGAACCTAAAGAGAATATAAATCAAATTGCTGAAATATTTGATAGGAAGATAAAAGAAGTAAAAAATGATAAACTAACCTTTGATAGAGCACTAATCCTTGCAGGGATAAATATAAC
>JAPJPH010000096.1 GCA_030825745.1 Anaerococcus sp. | reverse complement strand
TTACAAAGAGAATCTCTCTTGAAATGGGATCTACTTTTGGCTGGGCAGAATGGACTGGCACTGATGGATTAAATATCGGTATTGATAAATTTGGCCTATCCGGTAAGGGTAATGAGGTAACAGATAAACTAGGCTTTACCCCTGAAAAAGTTGCAGAAAAAATCAATAACAAATATTTTAACTAAACAAAAGACCCAAATCATATGATTTGGGTCTTTCTTAATCAAAATTATAATTTTTATAAAAGTTTACTATAGAATCTACAGTTGACCTAAGCTTGGACTTGTTTTGGTAGCTATTTGTCTTATAAACCAGGTAAGCCTTATAATTAGGAAGGTTATTCTCCCAGTAATAATCTATAGACATATTATCTGGAATCAAATTTATAAAAGATTTTGGAGCTAACAACCATTCCTTGTTGCTAAGGGATAAAAATCCTGTAATAACGGAGTCTGTAAACATATGATAAGATTCTTTATTATCAAAGTTTTGAACCAAAAATTCATCCACTTCAAAACCCCAAGGAATGTATATATAATCATCCATAGACAAACTTTGGAGATCCTTGCTATTACTGGATGTTAACCTAAAGATATAGAAATCTAGGTCTATAAGTTCTACAGTTTGTATACCTGGATACTTAAAATTTTTAAGGGATATGCCAAGGTCGACCTTATCCTCATTGACCTCATCGTATATTTCTACAGAGTGCTTTGTAGTAGTCTTAAATAGAATATCATCATTTTTTTCTTTAACATATCCTATATACAAATATAAAATCGCTTGCATAACGCTATTGGTAGCGGCTATTTTAAGTTTCATACTTCCGCTTGTTAAATTCCCATCTTTCATAGACTTAGTTAGTTTTTGATATTCTTTAGCTAAGGGTAAAAAATCCTCTCCTCTTTCTGTTAGATCAATCTTACTAAGACCCTTATGTCTAATAAACAGCTTATAACCTAGGTAGTCTTCTAGTTGCTTAAGTCTTGTACTAACTGTTGATTGGGATAGGAATAGCTTTGTAGATGCGTCAGTTATATTTCTAGTTTTCGCTATGGCTAAAAAAGTCTCGATCCATGATTCCTGCATACTAGCCTCCTTTAATTTATCATACAAGTCAATGAATAAATATCAAAGTTTTTGATAATTCATATTTAAATAATCTATTTTACTGTAAACGTTTACTTTGATAAAATATAACCATGAAATCGTTATACATACGGTAATTTTATAAGGAGTTATTATGACGCTAGAATTAACCTTAATTCAATCTTTGGCCCTGGCAGCCCTGGCTTCTTTTTTAGGAAGCTTTATCAAAAGCCATGTTAATTTGTTTCAAAAATACTTTATACCAGCACCAGTTATAGGTGGATTGCTGGCTGCAATAGTTGTAACTATAGGATATAGTACAGGAAGTTTTCAGATTAGCTTTGATAAAACCCTAAATCCTTTGCTACTACAAATGTTCTTTACAGCAACAGGATTTACTTTTTCTATAAAAAGTCTTAAAAAATCTGGTGTACTTGGACTAAAAATAGCAGCGGTTATCCTAGCCTTTGCATTTTTACAAAATTTCATAGCTGCTTTTATAGCGCCTCTTGTAGGTGTTGATCCACTGCTAGGTCTTACAGTAGGATCTATGTCCATGTCAGGTGGACCAGGAAATGCTGCAGCCTTTGGACCAAACATTGAAGATTTAGGTATCCAAGGAGCTGGTGTTGCTGCTATAGCTGCTGCAACTGCTGGACTAGTAATAGGTTCTATAATAGGTGGACCAGTAGCAAGAAGATTAATTACAAAAAACAAATTAGTTGCTAATAGGACAGTGGATCATAAAGAAGTAACTGATAAAAAAGTTGAAATAGCTGATCCAGTTGATAACCATAAGGCTGTCTTAGGAAAAAGCCTAATTCAATCAGTAATCCTCATCCTAGTTGCTATAGGTCTTGGTGAGTTTGTAGTAAAATTTCTTGATAATATCACAGGATTTGGATGGCCTGATTATGTTGGTGGTTTATTCGTAGCTGCCATTTTAACAAATGTTTTAGAAGCTATTAATATCAAAACAGAAAGTGCAATTATAGAAGATGTTGGAAATACAGCTCTTAATATTTTCTTAACTTTAACAGTTATGTCTACTGAAATCTGGGTTCTTTTAGACCTAGCTCTACCACTGATAGTATTGCTACTAGTTCAAACTCTATTTGTTGTACTAGTTTGTAGCTTCATTACCTATAGAGTCTTTGGGAAAGATTATGATGCAGCTGTTATGAGTGCTGGTATGTGTGGAGTTGCAATAGGGTCAACACCTAATGCGGTTGCTAACATGGACTCAGTAATAGAAGATAATTATCCAGCGCCAATACCAATGGCCATATTGCCGCCAGTTGTATCCATCGCCCTAAGTGTTATTAACCCAATATTTATAACGCTTGCAATAAATTTTTTATCATAGGAGTATAAATTGACTACAATTATTTTTGATCCTATTTCTGACCAAGCTTTAGATTATGCTTATAAAAATCTAAAAGAAGTCATAAGATGGGATGAAGTGAAAGAAGAAGACCTAGAAAAATGTGAAGCTTGTATCATAAGGGTCTATAAGCTAGATAAGTATACTATAGATAAGATGCCAAACCTTAAAATCATTGCTAAACATGGAGTTGGAACAGATAGCATAGATTTAGATTACGCAAAGTCTAAGGGAATTAGAGTTACTAATACTCCGACTGCTAACTCAAACTCAGTAGCAGAGCTTATTGTCGGCCTAAGCCTTGCCCTAGCTAGAAAAATAGTAGATAGCCATAAAAAAGTTCTAGAGGGTGTAGATAGGATATCTCCACCAGAGCTTACAGGTTTTGAACTTTCCAATAAGACCATAGGTCTAATAGGACTAGGTAATATAGGAAAGATAGCAGCTAACACTTTTGTGAATGGATTTTCCATGAAAGTTATTGTCTATGACCCATATTTAGATGAGAAAACTTGTGAAGACCTTGGTTTTTCAAAAGTTGAACAGTTAGAAGATCTATTAAAGCAAGCTGATATTGTAAATATATCTGTTCCTCTTACCAAGGGAACCGAAAACATGATTGGCCATGACCAATTTAAACAGATGAAAGAAACAGCTATTCTAATCAATGCATCAAGAGGTAAGATAGTAAATGAAGCTGATTTACATGATGCCCTTAAGGAAAAAGCAATATTTGGGGCAGCTATGGATGCTTTTGAGGTAGAACCAGTTGAAAAAGATAATCCTTTACTAGAATGTGAAAACTTTATAGCGACTCCTCATAACGGAGCTAATACAGTTGATTCCCTAGTTAGAATGGGGACAGGTGCTGTAGATGAGATTGTACGTTTGAATAAGGGAGAAGAGAACCAACACATAGTTGTGTAAGGAGATTTATAATGAAAACAGGAAATGTAGTAAACCTAAAATTTGAAAGACCAGACAAAAAATTGATAGAACTTTTTAAAGACTTACCAGTTGCAAATATTGATGATGCTTTAGGCAGGATGTCAGCTGTAAGCCAAGATATAAGACCGATTAATGATAGCAAATTATTAGGCCCAGCCTTTACAGTAAAGGTAGCCCAAGGAGATAACCTATACTTCCACAAGGCATTAGACCTAGCAAAGCCTGGTGATGTAGTTGTTATAGACTCTATGGGAACCAAAGACCGTGCAATCTTAGGAGAACTTATGGCAGGCTACTTAAGGCTAAGAGGAATCAACGGTATTGTGACTGATGGACCTATTAGAGATTCTGATGACCTTGCATCTTATGACGATATGGCTGTTTATGCAAGTGGTGTAGTACCAAATGGTCCTTACAAAAATGGTCCTGGTGAAATAGGAACTACAATCTCTTTTGGTGGCCAAGTAGTAAGGCCTGGTGACATCATAGTAGGTGATAAGGATGGCATAGTTGTTGTAAAACCTGAAGAAGCAGAAGAGTTAGCTGAAAAGGTTAAGGCAGTTCATGAAAAAGAAAGCAAGATTATAGCAACCATGCAAAATGAAGGAACTTATGATAGACCTTGGGTAGATGAAAGTCTTAAAAAATTAGGTGCCCAATTCATAGAAGAATAATTTATTAATTTTATAAAAATACTAGTCCATAACCCGGACTGGTATTTTTTTCTTATTTAATACTTATCTTCATAGAAAAACATTTTATGGTATTATATTATCTAGATGAACAGAAATGAGGAATTGATGCAAAAAGAAAAAAACTTATGGGATTTATTTAAGTCAACCCTTTATCTATCAGCCTTTACCTTTG
>JAPJPH010000095.1 GCA_030825745.1 Anaerococcus sp. | reverse complement strand
TATCACATTTTGATATGCAGCCTTCTTTAAATTTTAAATCATGCTTATCGCAAAGTTTTTCTAGTTTTTTTATATCTACATTTGAGCATTTTTTGCATACTTTTACTTTCATATTATTCCTTCTTAAAAAAATTAGGAGGTCAGCTGACCTCCTTGGGTTTGGTAAAATAAATTCAATTATAATATACTACAAGCTCTAACTTTTGCAAATTGTAACTTATTATTTTTCAGTATTTGAAAAATTGGCTGCATTTTCTCCTGCTATCTTACCAAATACAGTAATATCTGCCATAGCTACAGATCCAAGTCTGTTTGATCCATGGATACCACCTGTTAGCTCTCCTGCTGCATATAAACCTTTTATTATAGTCTTATCTTCTTTTACAACTTCTGCATTTTGGTTAATTACTAGACCACCCATGGTGTGGTGAACTGCTGGAGCAGCTTTAAGCATGTAAAATGGTCCTTTTTCTATAGTCCAACCTAACATTCTTAAGTTAAAGTCAGGATCAACTCCTTTTTTAGAGTTATAGTTAAAGTTTTCTACAGTTTCTAATAGGCTATCTTTATCTATATCAAAGTGTTCTGCTAGCTCTTCTATAGTATCTGCCTTATATAAAAGCCCTCTTTCATATAGGTCTTCAGCTTCTTGAGGGTTTGAAGCCATAGTTCCTGTTGTTTCATTAGATAAATCATCCCATATTAGATAACCAACATAGTCAGTTTGTTCTTTTATAGCCATTGAAATAGCACGTCTAGTATCTAATTCTTCGACAAATCTCTTACCTTCTTTATTTACTAGTAAGGCACCCCCGACTAATCTTGTATCTCCGACATAAAGTAGTTTACCTGTTTCTACATCACAAATTGGGTATAGTTGGATTTTATCCATATCAACTGTATCAGCACCAAATTCTCTTGCCATAACTATTCCATCACCAGTAGCTCCCTTGGCATTGGTTGATAAGATATGCTCATCTATTTGATTATCATTTTCAAATGTCATATCAGCATTGGCACCAAATCCACCTGTTGCAAGTACTACAGCCTTTGAGTTTATGGTTAATTGCCCATCTTTAGTATCAGCTTTTATACCTACTATTTTATCATCTTCACTTAAAAGATTTTTTACATCAACTTCTGTCATTACTTTAATACCTAATTCTTCGCATTTTTCTAGGTATTTAGAGATCATTTGGTTTCCTGTATGTCCTTCTGGTATTAGTGATCTTTTAACTGAGTGGCCTCCAAAGAACATAAGTTCATCTAACCATTTAACTCCAATATCATCAGCTAACCAATTAGCTGCATCTGTTGCTTTATCAGCAAGGATAGAAACTAAATCACTATTTCCACCAGCCTTTAATACATCTTCTTTAAATTGGTCTTTGCTATCTTCTATGCCCTCTTTTTCTTGTAAAGCATTGGCTGGAGCTGCGTATTCTCCACCAGATATTAAAGTGTTACCACCAACTTGTGGCATTTTTTCAACTAAGATTACATCTGCACCCTTTTCTTTGGCTGTTATTGCAGCAGCAAAACCTGCTCCACCACCACCTACAACTACTACATCTGTATCTAGGCTTTGACTTTCTTTCTTATCGGCTATTTCGCCTTCTTTTTCAAAGTCTTTTGGATCAAGTCCTGCTTTTTCAATAGCAGCTCTTACTGCTTCTAGTACTGCTTGAGATGTGTATGTAGCACCTGATACTGTATCTATGTTAATTCTATTTTCTTCTATCATTTTTTCTTTGATAGAATCAGCTGCTTTATCTCCAAGTCCTTCTGTCTCTTTATGTATTAGGTCTATATTCTCTATTTTTCCATCCTTGATTGTAACTGTAGCAACTACATCTGCATTGTTACCCTTTGCAGCTGCCTCAGATACAATTTCTTTACTATCATCTTTTTTATCGTTAGAATTTGCACAAGATGTAAATATCATTCCACACGATAAAAGTATTGGTATAATTTTTTTTATTTTCATATACT
Organism: Anaerococcus sp.; assembly: GCA_030825745.1. Lineage (GTDB taxonomy): Bacteria > Bacillota > Clostridia > Tissierellales > Peptoniphilaceae > Anaerococcus. Next base: position 2,321 of record JAPJPH010000095.1, on the reverse strand, counting down.
CCTCCTTATTAGTTATAGATAGATTATTTCAAATATATTTTATTGGTACAAGTAGATGTGAAAATGTATTAACATACTTTGATAATAATTGACATTAAAAAAACAGTTAGTATACCTAACTGTTTATTATTACATCTACTTGTTCTTCTAGGACATCTTTATTATGTTTATTAATTGAAGAGTAGGCAAATATAAGTCCCTCATCCTTTATATCTAGGGTTTTTCTTATAGCTTTTATGTGATGTTGTAATTTTCCCTTGCTTATTTTATCATATTTGGTGGCTATGATAAATCCGGTAAATCCACTTTCTATAATCCACTCATACATTTGCTTATCTAATTTAGTAGGTTCATGCCTTATGTCAACTAAAAGAAATACTTCTTTTAAATTTTCCCTCTCATAGAGGTATTCATTTATAAGTTTATCCCATTTTTCTTTTTCTTTTTTGTTAACCTTAGCATAGCCATAACCAGGTAGGTCTACCAACCTAAACTTATCATTTATCCTGTAAAAATTTATAGTTCTAGTCTTACCTGGTGTAGAAGAAGTCTTTGCTAGATTTTTCCTATTTAAAAATGAATTTATAAAAGAGGATTTGCCTACATTACTCCTACCTACAAAGGCTATTTCTGATAAGTTATCCACCGGCCATTGTTTTTTAAAACCTGCTACTTGTTCTAACTGAATATCTTTAAATTTCATACTAGGGCCTTTTTTATTACTTCTGAAACATTAGTTACTGGAATAAAGTTGATCTTATCTCTAATATCTTTTGGTATATCTTCTGTATCTCTGGTATTTGCCTTTGGTATAATTACATCTTTTATTCCATTTGAATAGGCTGCTAGGGCCTTTTCCTTTAGGCCTCCTATAGGTAGGACATTACCTGTTATGGTAACTTCCCCTGTCATAGCCAGATTACTTCTTACCTTTTTACCTGATAGGGCAGATACTAGGGCTGTGGTCATAGTTATTCCAGCTGATGGGCCATCTTTTGGGGTTGCACCTTCTGGTACGTGGACATGGATATCCTTATTTTCATAAAATTTGCCCTTGATCCCTAGACTTTTTGCATTAGATCTTATATAAACTATGGCAGCTTGGCCACTTTCTTTCATTACATCTCCTAGGGATCCTGTAAATTCAATAGAGCCTTTACCATCCATTACATTTGCTTCAACAGTAAGTAATGTGCCACCAACTGAAGTCCATGCTAAGCCATTTACTACACCAACCTTATCTTCTTTTAGGTAATAATCATCAAAGAAAACTTCTTTGCCTAGGTATTTTGTGTAGTTAGTCTTTGAAACTCTAATGGTTTTTTTACCCTCAAGGATTTCCTTTACAGCCTTCCTACATACCTTTGAAATTAGTCTTTCTAGCTGTCTTACCCCGGCTTCTCTTGTATAGTTTTTAATTATTGATTTTAGGACATTTTCTGATATGCTTAACTCATCTTCTTCTAGGCCATTATTTTCCATTTCTTTTTTGACTAAGTATTTTTGGGCTATGGCAAGTTTTTCATCCTCAGTATAGCCTGATAATTCAATTATTTCAAGCCTATCATAAAGGGCATCAGGTATTTCATTTATATCATTAGCTGTTGTGATGAAAAATATATCTGATAGGTCAAATGGGATATCCAAATACCTATCTATGAATTTATCATTTTGTTCAGGATCTAGGACTTCTAGCAGGGCTGATGATGGATCTCCCCTGAAGTCAGAGCCTAATTTATCTATCTCATCTAATAGAAAAACCGGATTTTTAACACCAACCCTATTTAAATTTGTTAAAACTCTTCCTGCCATAGCTCCTACATAAGTTCTTCTATGACCTCTTATCTCAGACTCATCTGTTACCCCACCTAGTCTCATTGATACAAATTTCCTATCTAGGGCCTTGGCTATGGATTTAGCTATAGAAGTTTTTCCAACTCCAGGAGGTCCCACTAAACAAATTATAGAGCCCTTGCTATTATTTTTCTTAAGTCTTACTGCTATAGACTCTAGGATTCTTTCTTTTACTTCTAATAGGCCATAATGATCTTTATCTAAAATTTCCTTGGCATCTTCTATGTCTACTTTTTTACTAATCTCACTTTTCCAAGGAAGTCCGATGACAAAGTCCAAGTATCCTTGTAAAACACCATAGTCTGGGCTCATAGGTGGTATCAAATCAAGCCTATCTATATCTTTTAATAGGGACTTTTTGCTCTCTTTATCAAGGTCGATTTTTTCTATCTCACTTTTATAATAATCAGCCTCATTTTCAGCTTCCCCATTATTTTCTTGGATTTCCTTTCTAATAACTTCCATCT
>JAPJPH010000094.1 GCA_030825745.1 Anaerococcus sp. | reverse complement strand
ATCCAAACATTTCTATTTTTTCTACAACTTTATTTTCTATAGCCTTTGTTCCATCAGCTAAAAGTTTTCTAGGGTCAAATCCTTTACCATTTTTATCTTTGCCTTCTTCAATATATTTTCTTGTAGCTTCAGCAAAGACTAATTGACATTCAGTATTTACATTGATTTTTGATACTCCTAGTGAAATAGCTTTTTTAATTTGATCATCAGGTATTCCAGTTCCACCATGTAAAACTATAGGCATTTTAACCTTTTCTGAAATCTCTTTTAGTCTATCAAAGTTAAGTCCTTGCCAATCATCTGGATAAACACCGTGGATATTACCGATACCTGCTGCTAGAAAATCTATGCCACAAGCTGCTAGATTTTCACATTCACTAACATCTGCTAGTTCTCCTGCTGAGGTAACTCCATCTTCAGAACCACCGATTCCTCCGACTTCTCCTTCAACAGATATATTTTTACTATGGGCAAGTTCTACGATCTCTTTTGTTTTTTCTAAATTTTCTTCAATTGGAAAATGTGAACCATCAAACATTACTGATGTAAATCCTGCTTCTATGGCTTTTTTTGCACCTTCATATGTTCCATGGTCTAGATGAATTGCTACTGGAACTGTTATATTCATGCTATCATGTAGGTTTTTTATAAGGTCAGCTACAACTTTGTAACCTCCCATATATTTAACAGCACCTTCAGAAGCAGCTATCATTACTGCAGTATTTTTTTCTTGGGCTGCTTGTAATATAGCCTTTGTCCATTCTAGGTTATTAGTATTAAAATGACCTATAGCATATCCATTTTCATAAGCTTTCTTTAACATTTCTGTTGCATTTACTAACATAATCCTTCTCCTTTTAAATTTAAATTTTTCTAATTGTCGCTACCTGGTTTGTGTCTAGTCATTACTAAATCGGCTTTCACATTTTTAATTACCTTTTCAATAGCGCTATTAACATCTATCACTTCATTTTTACCCTCACGGCGTGTTGAATACTCAACTTTTTTATCAGTTGCATCTTTTCCTACCGTGATTCTATATGGTATACCTATTAGGTCTCTATCTTTAAATTTAACTCCAGCTCTTTCATCTCTATCATCAAATAATACTTCTATTCCTGCTTCTAGAAGTTTTTTATAAATTTCTTCAGATAAATTCATTTGTTCTTTATCACTTGTATTAATAGTAGTGATAATAGCTTCAAATGGAGCTACTGTTGTTGGCCATATTATACCATCTTCATCGTGATTCTGTTCAATTATAGCAGCTATAGAACGGCTTACACCTATTCCATATGATCCCATAACTATAGGTTTTTTCTTACCATCTTTATCTAAATAGTAGGCACCAGCTGCTTCTGAGTACTTGGTTCCTAATTGGAATATGTTTCCTACTTCTATACCTTGGGCAGCTTTTAATAAACCAGAATTATCAATAGCCATATCCCCTTCTTTAGCAGTTAGAAGATCTTTGGCCACTTCCCCATCAAAATCTCTACCATAGGTTGCATTAATATAATGGTGGTTTTCTTTATTTGCTCCTATTACGGTATTAGTCATCTTTGTAATAGACTCGTCAATTATTATTCTAGGGTTATTAATTAAACCTTTTGGTCCTGTATAACCTGGCTTAGCACCTGTGTATTTTAGGATCATTTCTTCATCCATCATCTCTATTTCATGTTCAGGAACCTTTAGGTAAGAAATAAGTTTAGACATATTAAGTTCTCTATCACCTGGTACGAACACAAATACAGGTTTTCCTTCTACTTTAAGGTCAACAGTTTTTACTAATTTTTCTTCAGGTACATTTAAAAAGTCGCTTACATCTTTGATAGTAATCATGTCAGTTGTTTCAACTAACTCTATTTCTTTTAATTCTTCAGTTTCATACTCTTTTATAAAGGCAGCTTTTTCTATAGTTGCAGCATAGTCAGATTCATCTGTATAAAATATTATACCTTCGCCATTATCTGCTAGAGCTATAAATTCATGGGAAACTTTTCCACCCATAGCTCCTGTATCACCTTGTACTATTTTATAATCTATTCTCATATTATCAAAGGCTTGAACATATGAGTCCCACATTTTTTGATAAGATTTTTGTAAACCTTCAAAGTCTTCATCAAAGGAGTAGGCATCTTTCATTAGAAATGATCTAGCTCTTAAGATACCATTTCTTGGTCTTTTTTCATCTCTAAATTTTTCTACTATTTGATATAAATTTAAAGGAAGTTGTTTATAAGATGTAACTTCGTTTTTGATTAAATCTGCAAAGTATTCTTCTGCTGTAGGTCCAAAGCAATATTCTCTTCCAGCCCTATCTGTCATTTTTAACATTTCTGGACCAAATGTACTCCATCTTCCTGATGCCTCCCATAGATGTTTAGGTTGTACCATTGATGTTTCTACTTGGATGGCATCATAGTCATTCATGGCATCTACAACAATTTGGAATATTTTATTTTTAACTTTCATACCTAATGGAAGATATGAATAGATACCAGATTCTTGTTTACGTACAAAGCCACCTCTAATTAGAAGCTTATGGCTTGGTACTTCAGCATCAGCTGGGTCATCTCTTAACGTTGGCATATAATAATTAGTTAACTTCATTTTTTCTACCTTTCATCGATAAGCCTATCCTATTTTTTTGCTTATCTATTTCTATAATTTCTACATCTACTATTTGTGAGTTTTCCAAAACTTCATTGGGATCGGTTATAAATCTATCTGACATATTAGATATATGAACTAAGCCGTCAGTGCCTACTCCAATATCAACAAAAGCTCCAAAGTCAGTTATATTTCTAACTTTCCCTTGTAGAATTATCCCTACTTTTAAATCATCTATATCTCGTATTTCCTTTTGTGTTAGGGGTATAGGATTTTCATCCCTGGGGTCTCTACCAGGTTTTTTAAGCTCTATAATAATATCCTTCAGTGTCGGCTCTCCAACATTAAGATCCTCACTTAGTCTTTTTGTATCAATTTCATCTAAGTTAAGATCTATTATTTTTTTTGCTACTTCATAGCTTTCGGGGTGAACACCGGTATTATCAAGGATCTCGGGGGATTTTGGAAACCTCAAAAAACCTGCTGCTAGCTTATAAGTTTTGGCCCCAAGCCCTTTAACATTTAAAAGATCTGATCTTTTTATTATCTTTCCCTCTTTAAAATCAGCCTCTATTCTCTTAGCTATTGGTTCATTTAAACCTGACACATAGCTTAGTAATTTATAGGAGGCATTATTTATATTAACGCCTACTTCATTAACAGCATCTTCGACAACTTTTTTTAGTTCACTATCTAGTTTATTCTTATCTAAATCATGCTGATATTGACCAATTCCTATATGCTTGGGCTCAACTTTTACTAGCTCTGCCATAGGATCTTGAATCCTGCGTGCCATAGATATAGCACCTCTAATAGTGACATCCAGATTAGGAAATTCCTCTTCTCCTAAAACAGAAGCTGAGTATACTGAAGCACCTGCCTCATTTACAATGGTATAAGAAACACCATTAACTTCTTTTAATAGTAAGTTTACTACCTCTTCTGTTTCTCTAGAGGCTGTAGCATTACCTAAGGCAATTAAGGAAACATCATATTTTTCTATGAAATTTTTAAGTATACTTATAGATTCTCTTACTTTTTCATGTGGTTTTACAGGATAGATTACTGCTGAATCTAAATATTTACCATATTTATCAACAACAGCAACCTTACATCCTGTCCTATAACCAGGATCTAGTCCAATTACATTTTGTCCCTTAATAGGTCTTTGTAAGAGATAGGGCTTTAGATTTCTCCCGAATACTTCTATAGATTCGTCTGTAGCTTTTTGAGTTAAATAATTTCTTAATTGATTAGTTAAAGATGGTAATAGTAGCCTCTTATATGAATCCTCAATAGTCTTATTTAATAGATCTAATTGATATTCATTATAACTTTTAGAGGCCTTGTATAAATCAAGTATCATTCTCTTATTAAAGTCATCAGAAAATTCAACTTTAATATCTAATGCTTCTTCAGATTCAGCCCTATTTATAGCCAAGATTTGAAAAGATTTAATATCTCTAGCTTTTTTTGAAAAATTGTAATAATTTTCATATTTCTTATCTGGATCATTTTTCTCAGTCACTATTATTTTAGATCTCATGATAGCATCTCTTCTTATGATATTTCTAACTTTTATATCATTAGCTATATTGTCAGCTAAAATATCTAGGCTCCTTAAAATAATTTCATTTACATCACTTATCTGATCAGTAATGTAATTTTTTGCAAGTAAGATAGCCTCCTCATTATTTGTAGCC
>JAPJPH010000093.1 GCA_030825745.1 Anaerococcus sp. | reverse complement strand
ATATATAACCAGATTAACTAATATAAGGTTTACAGTGATATATCACATATTATATAATAGTTTTAGGAGTAAGATATGTCAATTTTAATAAAAAATGCAAGGATAGTAGAGGATGATAAAATTGAAAATAAGGACTTGTTCATAAATAAGGGCCTTATAGAAAAGATAGGTAAAAACCTAAAGATAGATTCTGAAATTATAATAGATGCAGAAAATAAGCTACTTTTAGCTGGAGGTGTTGATGTACACACCCACATGTCCTTAGACCTAGGGGAATATATAGCTGTTGATGATTTCACTACCGGAACTCTTGCAGCGGGGTTTGGTGGTACAACTACCATAGTAGATCATATAACCTTTGGAGAAAAAGATAGCCTGGTAAGTGATATGATAGATAAATATCACAAAATGGCAGATGGAAAAACCTACATAGACTACTCTTTCCATGGAGCTATTCAAAAAACTAGTGAAGAAGTTTTAGAAGAGATGACTAGCTTATATGATAAAGGAATAGTCTCTACTAAAATCTATACTACCTATGGAGGCAAGTTAGATGATAAATCCATGTTGAAGGTTTTAAAAATGGCCAAAAAAACCGGAACTATTGTTTGTGTTCATTGTGAAAATGATGGAATGATAGACCAACTAAGAGATGAATCTTTAAATAAGGGTCTTAAAGATCCTATCTACCATGCTAAAACAAGACCATCAGAAGCAGAGGCTGAGGCTATTAATAGGTTGATTTATTTAAGTGAGATTGCAGGATTTCCAAAATTATACATAGTTCATACTTCATCTAAACTTGGACTTATGGAGATTAAAAATGCAAGATCTAGGGGTGTAGAAAACCTTTACTGCGAAACATGCACCCAGTATTTAACCCTAACTGAAGAAAAGTATGAGACAGATAGAAGTCAGGCAATTAAATATATTTGTGCCCCACCACTAAGAAAGAATTCAGATGTTAAGGCCTTATGGGAGGGAATTTTAGATTCTACTATAGATACTATAGCAACTGACCACTGCCCATTTTTTTACAAAGAGCATAAACTTCCCAAAAAAGATGACTTTTATACATGTCCAGGGGGCCTTCCAGGAGTTGAGGAAAGGATGGAGGTTATATTAACTGAAGGATATAAAAGAGGCATAAGTTTTTCTAAACTAAGTAAGCTCCTTAGCAAAAACCCAAGTGATATTTTTGGTATGGGTCATAAAAAAGGAAAAATCGAAGAAGGCTATGATGCAGATTTAGTTTTGATAGATGAAAAATCTTACATTATAAGCCAAGATAATAGACACTCAAATTGTGATTACACAACTTATGAAGGCTATAAGAGTTCTTTTAAAATAGATAAAGTTATATCTAAAGGCAAGATAATTCGTGATGGTGATAAGTTTTTTGGACAACTAGGCGATGGAGCATTTATAAAAAGAAAGTTTTAGGTGATGATATGGAAAAAATTATAATAGGTGAAAAAATAGGTGAAAAAAACGCTTTCACAGTTAATGTAAATAATAAAATATACGAAACATATGAAGATAAATCGCTCCTTAGATTTTTAAGGGATGATTTAAAGATAAAGTCAGTTAAGGATGGGTGTTCTCAAGGAGCATGTGGAACATGTACTGTAATAATAGATGGTGTCAATGAAAGAAGTTGCGTAAAAAGAATTTCAAAACTTACAAATAGCAAAATTATAACTATAGAAGGTCTTAGTAATGAGCAAAAGGATGCCTTTACCTATGCTTTTGAAAATGTAGGTGCAGTCCAATGTGGATTTTGTACCCCTGGTATGGTAATGAGTGGAGCAGCTCTTTTAATGAAAAACCCAAATCCTAGTGATGATGAAATAAAAGAAGCTATCAAACATAATATCTGCAGGTGTACAGGTTATGTAAAAATCGTTGAGGCAATAAAACTTGCAGCAAAAATCCTAAATAAAGAACAAAAAATTGAGAAAAAAGATGAAGATATAGAAAAAGTAGGATCTAGGATGGTTAGGATTGATGTCCATGATAAAATCCTAGGTCAGGGTGAGTATGTTGATGATATGGAGGTAGAAAACCTAAAATATGCATCAGCTATTAGGAGTAAGTACCCAAGGGCCAGGGTGGTTAAAATAGACTTTGAAGATGCCTTAAAGCTAGAAGGTGTGATAGGAATCCTAACAGCCAAGGATGTTCCAAATAATAAGGTAGGTCATATTTTTCAAGATTGGGATGTTATGATAGAAGAAGGAGATATAACTAGAAGCCAGGGCGATGCCATATGTCTTGTTGTAGCTGAAAATGAAAAAATCTTAGAAGAAGCTAAAAAACTAGTTAAGATAGAATATGAAGTTTTAAAACCAATCTCTTCTATAAAAGAAGCAGAAGATAAAAACTCCCCACCTATCCATCCAAATGGCAACCTCTGCCAACAACGTCACGTAAGTAGGGGAGATGCTATAAAAGCCTTTGAAAAGTGTGCCTATGTAGTAGAAGAATCCTATACAACACCATTTACCGAACATGCCTTCTTAGAGCCAGAATGTGCTATAGCAATTCCTTATAAGGATGGGGTTAAGATTTTCACAACAGACCAGTCTGTATATGATACTAGAAAAGAAACCTTAATTATGTTTGGTTGGCAAGATACTCCAGAAAGGGTAGTAGTAGAAAATAAATTAATAGGTGGGGCTTTTGGAGGTAAGGAAGATGTATCTATCCAACACCTAGCAGCCCTTGCATCTTACAAATTTAATGAAAAAGTAAAGATAAAACTAAGTAGGGATGAGTCTTTAAAATTTCATCCAAAAAGGCACCCAATGGAGGCTACATTTAAATTAGGATGCGATGAAGAAGGAAATTTCCTTGCCTTTAAGGCAACCATAAAAATGGATACAGGAGCCTATGCATCCCTTTGTGGACCTGTATTAGAGCGAGCCTGTACCCATTCAGTAGGACCCTACCATTATGAAAATACTCTAATAGATGGGTATGGTTATTATACAAATAACCCACCAGCAGGTGCTTTTAGAGGTTTTGGAGTATGTCAGTCTAACTTTGCCCTAGAAAGTAATATAAATTTATTAGCAGAAAAGGTGGGCATCTCTCCATGGGAGATTAGGTATAAAAATGCAATTAGACCTAATGAAGTTTTGCCTAATGGACAAATAGCTGACTTTTCAACGGCTCTTGTTGAAACCCTAGAAGCTGTTAAGGATGAATATTATGAAAACATAGATAGGGCTGGTATAGCCTGTGCTATGAAAAATTCAGGGGTAGGAGTAGGACTTCCTGATAAGGGAAGGGCTAAGATTGTCGTTAAAAATCAAATAGTAAACCTATATTGTGCAGCAAGTGACCTAGGTCAGGGTGCCCAATCAGTCTTTGCTCAAATGATTTGTGATGTAACAGGACTTGATAGGTCAAGGGTAAGGATCATCCAACCAAATTCTGAAACATCTCCTGACTCAGGAACATCATCAGGGTCTAGGCAAACTTTAATAAGTGGGGAAGCTGTAAAGAAGGTAAGTGAGAAATTAAAAGCTGATTTAGAAGAAACATCTCTAGCTGATTTAGAGGGTAGAGAGTATTTCCACGAATACTTTGACCCAACAGATCCACTAAACTCTGATAAGAAAAACCCAGTATCTCATATAGCCTATGCTTATGCTACTAATGTTGTTATCTTAAATGATGATGGAACTATAAGAAAGGTTATAGGTGCCTTTGACTCAGGCAAGGTAATAAACCCAACAGCCATAGAAGGTCAGATTGAAGGTGGAATAGTTATGGGTCTAGGCTACGCCCTTACAGAAGACTTTAAATTAGATCAGTCACAGGTAAAGGCAAAATATGCAAACCTTGGCCTATGGAAGGCACCTCAGGTACCAGAGATTGAATCAATCCTTGTAAGCAAAAAGGAAGATGAGCTATTAGATAGGGCCTTTGGAGCTAAAGGAATAGGAGAGATAGCTACAATTCCAGTGGCAGCAGCAGCCCAAGGAGCCTATTATAAGCTAGATCATAAACTAAGGCGTGACTTCCCTATGAAGGATACTGCATATTCTAAGGAAAAGAAAAATTATGGTAAAAAAGCTTAGTGATATATTTTCTATAAAAACTAATGATATAATATCTATAACAGGAAGCGGAGGTAAAACTTCGCTTATGTTTAATCTAGCAAGAGACTTATCAGAATTTGGAAAAGTCTTAGTAACAACGTCTACGAAAATTCGACTTCCTAAGAAGGGCTTTGATATTTTATACGTAGATGAAAAATTCTATGAAAAACCAAATTCTAATGTAGTAGTAGTCCTAGGAAATCTAATAAAAGAACAAAATAAACTAAAGTCAATCCAATATAAAAAATTACAAGAAATAGTAAAAGACTTTGATT
>JAPJPH010000092.1 GCA_030825745.1 Anaerococcus sp. | reverse complement strand
GGAAAATCCTCTTTTTTTCATATCCTTGCTTATTTTTTTAGAAAGGTCAGATTGAGAGATTATCTCATCCTTACTTCTTTGATAATCAATGATTTTTTCAGAAAAAGAATAGATGTATGATGAAAAACTTCCAAACTCTTCTCTTACTTTTATAAATGCTCTAGCATTGGTTACTAGAGCCTCTAGTTTCTTTTTATTTCTTATGATACCCTTATTTTCCATTAGATTTTTAATTTTCTCTTTATCATAGCTGGCTATCTTTCTAAAATCAAATCCATCAAAGGCCTCTGTCATGGCTTGTCTTTTTTTTAAGATGATTTCAAAAGATAATCCAGCTTGCATAAATTCTAAAACCAGCATTTCAAAAAGGTATTTATCATCATTGCTTTTATATCCATATTGGCTATCATGATATGTTCTTAAAATCTCACTCTTTGCCCATAGACATCTATTTTCATTCATTTAAGCTATAGCCCCAAAATATATAAATACTATTATGGCAAGGATAATCCTATATATACCAAAAGGTATAAAATCATGCTTTCTAATATATTCCATAAACTTCTTGATAACTAGGTAGGCAATTACAAAAGATAATACCATTCCTATTAGGATTAGTAGCCATTGGTATAGGCTAAATCCACTTATATTTTTAAATACCTTTAATAGGGTTGCTCCTAGCATGGTTGGTATAGCCAAAAAGAAGGAAAATTCTGCAGCAGCTGATCTAGATAAACCTAGGATCATAGCTCCTATAATGGTTGCAGCTGACCTACTAGTTCCTGGAACCATAGCCAGGGTTTGAAAAAATCCTATCAGTAGGATTGTTTTGTAAGGAACATTTGCTATATTATCATGTCTAAAACTGGTAGAGTTTTTATTTTTCTTTTCAACAAAGATTATAATTATACCCCACACTAAAAGCATACTAGCAACTACAAAGGGATTGAATAAATGCTCATCTATAAAATCATCAAAAAGTAAACCTAATACCATGGCAGGTAGAACTCCAACTATAACTCTTTTCCATAGCTCGATGGTTTTCTTATCAGGGTGGGATAGTTTAAAATAAAGCTTTGATTGGCTATTTAGACTATCATAATTTCTAGGTATCCTCTTTCCTACTTTTTCCTTAGAATATGGATTTAACCTGTCAAAATATATAACTACTACAGATAGGATTGCACCTAGCTGGATAATTATATTAAAGGCATTGGAAAATCTTTCGGGTTCTAACTTTACAAATTGATTTATCAATATCAAATGGCCAGTAGATGATACTGGTAAAAACTCCGTTATTCCTTCTATTATAGATAGGATAAGGACTTTTAGAAAATCTAAAATCATTCAAATTCCTCCATAAATGAGTGTTTTTCTCCATGAAGCTTATATCCTAGTATCATATCACAATTAACATTATCAGCAGATTTTAAAATTGATTTTTCTATATCAGGATTGTCTTCTTTTAAGTTTTTAATAAGTTTTTTTATTTCTTTTCTAGTATATGATTCGCTAGATTTTGTTACAGTACATGCACAATCTAGTGGAAATAAGCCTATATGATCCCTCCATTTTTTTATATCATCTTCATGTAAGTAATAAAGAGGTCTTATTAGCTGAATGTCTTCAAAGTTAGCTGCAGCTAGCTTTGGTTTCATAGTTTTAAAACTTCCAGCATAGAATATATTCATTAGGGTAGTTTCTATTACATCATTCATATGATGGCCTAGGGCTATTTTATTACATCCTAATTCCTTGGCCTTGGCGTATAAAAATCCCCTTCTCATCCTAGCGCACATATAACATGGGTAATCTCCATTAGTCAAGGTTTCTGCAACTTCAAAAACCTTGGAATCATAAATTTTAGCATCTATTTTTAAGTAATCAAAGTTTCTTTCAAGCTGTTGCCTATTTTCCTTTGAATAGCCAGGATCCATAGCTATATAATGAACATTAAATTTCACATCAGAATGTTTGTATAGTTCTTCTACTAGTTTTGCGCATAAAAGGCTATCCTTACCTCCTGATATAGCAACAGCTACAGTATCTCCTTCATTTATTAATTTAAATTCTTTTATGGCCTTTACAAAGGGTGACCATAATTCTTTCCTATATTTTTTTATTATTGATTTTTCTATTAATTCTATATTCATCATAACTCCACTATCCTAGAAGGATTATATCTTTCAGCAACTTCTAGATTTATATCTTTTTTAGTATCTAAACCTAAGGATCTAAGGTAAGTATCTACAGTTAGTCTTGACAGTTCTTTTGTATTATTTACATCTGATAGGTGGGATAAAAATACAGACTCATTTTTCCCAACTAAGGCATCAGCTAGAGCAACAGCTGACTGCTCATTTGATAAATGTCCCATCTTACTCATAACCCTAAGTTTTAGCTTATGGGGATAAGGCCCCATCTTTAAAGCTTCAAGGTCATGGTTAGCTTCCATATAATATACATCTGATCCTTGGATTTCATAGGCTATTTTTTCATCAATATAACCTGTATCAGTAAGCAAGGTTATTTTTTTATTTCCCAAATATACTACAAAACCTACAGGTTCTTTGGCATCATGGTGGATTTTAATTGGTAATATATCCATGGATTTGAAATTTAAAAATTTATCTGACTTAAAAATCTTTATATTTTCGTCCCTTAGGCTCTTTGCTTTTGGTAAAAATGCCTTCCATGTCCCCTCATTTGCATATATAGGTATATTATATCTTTTAGATAATACCCCAGCTCCCTTTATATGATCATTATGCTCATGACTTAGAAAAATAGCATCTAGGTCCTTGGCACTTTCATCAACTTCATTTAGGAGGCTTTCAATCTTTTTACCAGAAAAACCAGCATCTATTAATATCCTTGTCCCCTCATATTCAATAAAGCTAGAATTTCCAGATGACCCAGATGATAGGGTGACAAATTTTCCCATTAAATCACCAGGTATTGCTTTAAAAAGTTTGCAATGGAAGGCTCATTATTTGATCCTATAACATAATCACAAACTTTTTTACACTCATCCCTTGCATCCTTCATAGCAACACCTACTCCAGCAAGCTCTAAACTTTTTACATCATTGGCCCCATCACCAAAATACATTACATTTTCCTTATCTATATCTACTATATTTAAAAGATCTTTTAAAGCCTCAGATTTTCCTGAATCTTTATTTAAAATTTCTAAGACTATATCTTCATTTCTCATAGTTTTAAAATCTTTATGAAGATCTTCTTTATATTTATCATAAAACTCATCTAAAACTTCACTTTTAGCTGCTATAGAAATTCTAGATATATCCTCGGGTATATCTGAAAACTTCTCGAATTTTAGCCATTGAAGCCTAACTTGTTTTTGATCTTTTAAAAAGGATTCATTAGGTCTTTCTTCATTTAAATATAGGGCATTTGATGTATGAATACTTACTTGGACATCAGAATCTTTTATAATTTTTAAAATATGGTTATAATCATCTTCTGTTAATGGATGTGATTTGATTATTTTTCCATCGGCATTTCTCCTAATAAAGGCACCAGTCCCACATATTGAATAATCATCAAAGCCCATTAGCCCTAGCTTTTCTCTATATGGCCACATAGATCCAAAGGTTCTTCCAGAATTTAGGATAATTCTTAATCCCTTAGACCTTAATTTTTTTATTATATCAATATTTTCTTCTAAAATTTCTTTATCATCAGTAACTAAAGTGCCATCTATATCAAACACTATTAGCTTAATATCCTTTTTCATAAGTCTCCTTTAGTTTAAAAAAAGCGTAGATTCCCTACACCTGTTACCCCTTTATGATACTTTAAATAGCCCTATTTTCAATTTTTATACTTATGATGATAGATCTTTAAAGGTATGATAATAAAAAAGAGAAAGGAGCCTCATTGAAAAATTATAAAGCAAAGATAAAACTTACAATTACTAATAATAACCATGGATTTTATGGACCTGGTATATATGAATTGATGAAACTTATAGATACTGAAAAATCCACCAAAAAAGCAGCTGATAAAATGGGACTTTCCTATTCTAAGGCCCTAAAGATTTTAAAAAGATGTGAAAAAGAGCTAGGTGATCAAATTATTATAAGTCAAAGGGGCGGATCAAACCATGGCCTAACAGAGCTAACTGAGCTCGGTCATATGCTAATTCTATCCTATGAAAAATTCCTAGATGACCAAAATAAAAGTTTGGATGAAAATTTTAAAAAATTCTTTCCCTACCTTGACTAAGTGATTTTATAAAAAAAATTCCTAGAGTTTAAATATTCTTACTCCTTGCCAGTTAATCCAGGCTTTTTATGTAACTTATTAAGTAAAATTCACACAAAAAAAGTACCTCTTATTGAACTGACCCCCAAAAGTTAGACCTAAAAAACTAACTTAAGGAGGTCAGTTTT
>JAPJPH010000091.1 GCA_030825745.1 Anaerococcus sp. | reverse complement strand
ATTAGAGTCGATATTAAAAGACATAGAAGTTAAAAAAATTGATGCAAAGTCAATCAATTTAAATAATGGAAAGGATCCAGTTGTTGAAATAAACAATTAAGATTCTTTTAAATTTACTAATCTATACTACAATAAAATGGGGGAAATTATGGCAAACATTAATATGGAAATGGATAATAACTCTTTAGCTAAGATAAAGGTTATTGGAGTAGGCGGTGGTGGTAACAATGCCATCAGCAGAATGAGAGAAAGTGGACTATCAGGTGTAGAGTTTGTAGCTTTAAATACAGACCTTCAAACCCTACAAGAATCTAATGCAGACCTAAGACTTCAAATTGGTGAAAAACTAACTAGGGGTCTAGGAGCAGGAGCTAACCCTGAAGTAGGTGAAAAAGCTGCTGAAGAATCAAAAAATGAAATATCAGAAGCTATTAAAGGATCAGATATGATTTTCATTACTGCAGGTATGGGTGGCGGAACAGGTACAGGAGCTGCACCAGTAGTTGCACAAGTAGCCAAAGACATGGAAATATTAACTGTAGGAGTTGTAACAAAACCATTTACTTTTGAAGGTAGAAAAAGAGCTAACCAAGCTGAAAGTGGTATAGAAAAGTTAAAACAAAATGTTGATACTCTAATTACAATTCCAAATGATAGACTACTTCAAATAGTTGAAAAAAGAACATCAATGGTAGATGCTTTTAAAATGGCAGATCAAGTATTGATGGATGCTGTAAGTGGTATATCTGAGCTAATAGCAGTTCCAAATGTTATTAACTTAGACTTTGCCGATGTTGAATCAATAATGAGCGATCAAGGTATAGCTCATATGGGTATAGGTAGAGCGACAGGTGAAAATAGAGCTGTTGAGGCAGCAAAAGCTGCAGTTAACTCTCCTTTACTAGAAACATCTATCCAAGGAGCTAATGCGGTATTATTAAATGTAACAGCTGCTGAAGTTGGTCTAATGGAAGCTAATGAAGCTGCAGAATTAATTAGAGAAAATATCGATTCAGATGCAAATATTATATTTGGTGTAGGTAGTGATGAGTCTCTAGGTGATGATATCAAAATTACAGTTATCGCAACAGGATTTGATAATGTTACACCTTCTAGAAGAATTGAAAAACAAGCAAGTAATGATAATCAAATGAGAGCGCCTAGGAGAAATACCTCAACTAATAGAAAAAGTTCTAACCCTTTTGATGATATCGACCTACCAGATTTTTTAAAGTAATATGAGATGTCCCTATTGTAATTCTAAAAATACTAGGGTTGTAGATTCCAGATCTACTGATGATGACATGGCTATTAGAAGAAGAAGGTTATGCGAAGATTGTGATAAAAGATTTTCTACCTATGAGAGGTACGAAGATAGCACAATAATGGTTATAAAAAAAGATGATACCAGAGAATCTTATGATCCTTCTAAGGTGATATCAGGCATAGTTAAAAGTTGTCAAAAGAGAGCTGTCACTATGGATGATATAGAAAAAATAGCTAGAAATATAGAAAATAAGATAAACCAAACTGGCGAAAAAGAAGTATCTTCTACCTATATAGGTGAGTTGGTAATGGATGAGCTTAGAGAGCTTGATCAAGTTGCATATGTTAGGTTTGCATCTGTTTATAGGGAATTTAAAGATGTTGACTCATTTTACGATGAGATAGTAAGTTTAAGAGATGATAAAGATGCTATAAATTAGCATCTTTTTTATTATGGAGGTAGGGTATGGACTTATTTGAACTAAATAAAAAAAATCAACTAGAAAAATCAGCACCCTTAGCCCAAAGGCTAAGGCCCAATGATATTGAATCATATTTAGGACAAGAGCACCTATTAGCTGATGGTAGGATTATAAATAGGATGATTAAATCAGATAGAATATATTCATCGATTTTTTATGGACCTGCTGGTAGTGGTAAAACTACCCTAGCAAAATTGATATCAAAAAAGACACACATGGAATTTATAGAGATATCTGCAGTTGCTAGTGGTATAAATGATCTAAAAAAAGCTATTAAACAAGCTGAGGATAACCTGTCATATGAAAACAAAAAAACAATCCTATTTATAGATGAAATACACAGATTTAATAAAAGTCAACAGGATTATTTGCTACCTTTTGTAGAGGACTCTACCATAATCCTTATAGGAGCTACCACTGAAAATCCATACTTTGAAATCAACAAGGCTTTAATAAGTAGAATGTATATATTCAAATTAGAAGCTCTTAGTGAAAAAGATTTATTTAAACTTATAGATAATGCTCTAAATTCTGATATTTATCTTAAAGATTTAAATATAAAAATAGATCAAGAAGCTAAAAAAACCCTAGTAAAACTTAGCAATGGTGATTGCAGAGCCTTATTAAACGCACTTGAGATTGCAATATTTTCAGAAGATGAGAAAGATGGTAGAATACTTATAGATAAAGAAAGTATAGAAAATTCATCTCAAAAAAAGATTACTATTTATGATAAAAACTCTGACAAACATTATGATACAATATCAGCCTTTATTAAATCTATGAGAGGTTCAGACGTTGATGCAGCCTTATATTACCTGGCAAAGATGTTAGAAGCAGGAGAAGATATAAAATTTATAGCAAGAAGAATGATTATTTTTGCATCAGAAGATATATCTAATGCCAATCCAAATGCACTTGTAATGGCAACATCATGCTTTGATGCAATTAATACAGTTGGGATGCCTGAATCTAGGATAATCCTATCCCAGGTTGTCACCTATTTATGTCTAAGCCCTAAATCTAACTCAACATATGAAGCCATAAATAAGGCAAGTGAATTTATTAAAAATAATTATGATAAAAATGTTCCAAATAAACTAAAAGATACTCATTATAAGCAAAGTAAGAATATAGTTACTGAAAAGTACCTATACCCTCACTCTTATGGAGGATATGTTAATCAAGTATATTTGCCAGAAGCATTTAAAGATGAGAAATTTTATTATCCTAAAAAAATAGGTTATGAAAAAGAATTAATTGAAAATTTAGAGAAAATGAAAAGAGGAAATAATGAAAATTAGAGAAATTATTGAAAACAAAGATAAGTATATTGACAGCGAAATTGTTGTAAATGGTTGGATAAGAAACTCACGTTTTGGAAAAAATGTAGGTTTTATAGAATTAAATGATGGATCAACCTTTAAAAATTTACAAGTAGTTGTTGGTAAGGATATAAATAATTATGATCAATTAGATAAACAATACTTATCTGCTTCTTTAAAAGTTGAAGGAAAATTAGTGGAAACTGGAAATAATAAAAATCCTCTAGAAATTCAAGCAAATTCTGTAGAAGTATTAGGTGAATCATCTGAAAAATATCCAATTCAAAAACAAAGACAAACTTATGAATATCTAAGAACTATCCCACACCTTAGAGCAAGAACTAATACTTATAGGGCTGTATTTAAGGTAAGAAGCATACTAGCCTATGCTTTACACAAATTCTTCCAAGAGAGAGGTTTTTTATATATTAATCCACCAATAATCACAGCTAACGATGCGGAAGGAGCAGGAGAAATGTTTAATATAACAACTCTAGATCCAAACGACCTACCTTTAAAAGATGATTCTAAGGTTGATTATACAAAAGATTTCTTTAGCAAAAAAAGTTATTTAACAGTATCAGGTCAGCTAGAAGCTGAAGATTATGCCCTATCATTTGGAGATGTATATACATTTGGTCCAACATTTAGAGCAGAAGTATCAAATACTCCACGACATGCTGCTGAATTTTGGATGTTAGAGCCTGAGATGGCCTTTGCTGATTATAATTTATGCATGGATACTGCAGAGGATATGATTAAATATGCTATAGGCTATCTATTAGAAAATGCTAAAGATGAGATGGAATTTTTCAATAAATGGATAGATGAGGGACTAATTGATAGACTAACAAAACTAAAAGATGCTAAATTTTCTAGAGTAACTTATTCTGAAGCTATAAAACTATTAGAAGAATCTAAAGAAAAATTTGAATTTCCTGTAAAATGGGGAATTGATCTTCAAACAGAACATGAAAGATACCTATCAGAAAAACTAATAGGAGGTCCTGTATTTGTTACAGACTATCCAAAAGATATAAAGGCATTTTATATGAAAAGAAATGACGATGGCAAGACAGTTGCAGCCTTTGATATGTTAGTACCAGGTGTAGGCGAGTTAATCGGTGGTTCACAAAGAGAAGAAAGATATGATGAACTTTATAAATCAATGCAGGAAAATGGCTTAAATCCAAATGATTATGAAAACTACCTAGATTTAAGACGTTTTGGTAGTGTAGTTCACTCAGGATTTGGACTTGGGTTTGAAAGAGCCATGATGTATGTAACAGGAATGAAAAATATTAGAGATGTAATAGCTTATCCTAGATACGTTAATGCATTTTCTGAAAGAAATTAGGAGTAGAATATGAATGAATATAATCC
>JAPJPH010000090.1 GCA_030825745.1 Anaerococcus sp. | reverse complement strand
CCTCTTGAGTATCCTCTAGATCTAAGTCCTGCTCTTCTTAAAAAGTTAGATATCATAATAAAAAATATTATCATAATAATTAAAGATCCTAATGAAAATCCCTCATTTGTATCTTGGTATAATCTATCTTGGTAGGAATCATAATTTTTATCTAAGGTTAGATCATATTCATCAGCTACTTCGCTTACTACAGCGTTAAATCCTTGTAAAAGCCCTCTTGAATAGTTTCCTTCTTTTAGATCATTTATCATAAAATCATCTATTATTCTACCTACTTTACCATCATTTAGTCTACCTTCTATACCATATCCAGTTATGATACCAATTTCTTTAGTATCTGTAATATTGTCAACTAGAAGTAGGATTAGAACACCATTGTTTTTTGTTTTATCCCCAATTTTATTTTGGTTAAATATATCAACTCCATAGTCCATAGCCTCGTAACCATCATCGTTATTAGCTATTACAACTAGGACCTGGCTTCCCATTTTATCTTCTAATTCCTTATTGACTCTAACTATTTCATCTTTACTTGATTGATCTAGATAGCCTAATTCATCATAATAATAGTTATCAATATTAATATCTTCTCTTGCATATATTAGACTTGGAAAAAGGCAGAAAAATATAAGCATAAAGATATTTATTTTTTTTATGTTAGCCTTTTTCATAATATATCCTAATTATTGAAATCTACTTCTGGGGCATTTTGGGCTGATTCGCTTGCTTGGAAGTAATCTGCTGGGTGGTAGCCCATAATTCCTGCTATTATTTTAGTAGGGAATTTATTTAGGTCAGTGTTATAATCTTTTACAGCAGCATTATAATTTTTTCTTTCTACAGAAATCCTATTTTCACTACCAGCTAACTCATCCATCAAAGCTGTAAATTGTTTATCTGCTTTTAATTCTGGATAGGCTTCTACAACAACGTTTATATTGTTTACTGCCTTTGATAATTCTTCGTTAGCATCTGCTAGTTCTGAAGGAGTAGATGCCTTATCAATTCCTGCTCTAGCATTTGTAACTTGAGTTAGGGTCTCATTTTCATGGTCTGTATATCCTTTAACAGTATTGACTAAGTTTGGTATTAAATCCGCCCTTCTTTGAACAACATTTTGAACCTGTGCATAAGCTTCATTCACATTTTCACGAGATGTGGCAAGCCTATTATAGGTTGGTACAGCTAATAGTATTAGCAAAACGGCAATTACAATAATTGCAATTATGGCTCCAAAACCATTTCTCTTTTTTGTATTTGTCATAATCCCTCCTTATATATCTTATTTATACCCATCTAAGAGTATAACTTTGTTTTTTTTAAGACTTTCTTTTGTATCTATTATTCTTTGATTTGAAGATCCTCTGTAAGGTAAGCTTAGGTCTTTCAGATCCTCTTTAAATTCTCCATCGATTAAAACATCAACTAAGGATAATATCTTTCTTGCAAGGGGAATTTTTTCTAAAATTTCATAGGTAAAACCACTATATATCCATATTGATTTGTCTGTTTTCTTTCTTATTTGCTCTAAAACTTTAAGCAAAGATAGAGCAGATTCAAATGGTTCCCCTCCTAATATGCTTAGACCCTCTACTTCTTCTAAGGTTAGATAATCTATTAAAATCTTAGTCTCATCATCCGTCCAAACTTTTCCATATAGTGGATTCATATATTCTTCATTAAAACATGATTTACATGCCCTATCACAACCTGTTATAAAAAAAGAAGTTCTTATACCTACGCCATTAGCTATGTCATATTTTCTAATTTTAGCATATCTCATATATGGGTAACCCTAGCTTTTATTTCTTTGGTCCTTCCCTCATTCCAAAAATTTTCTCCCAAATAACCGCAAGTTCTTCTAACAACTGTTAGGGTATTTTTATTATGGTTACCACAGTTAGGACAATACCAATTATTATGATCATCTAATAATATCTCCCCGTCAAAACCACAGATATTGCAGTAATCGCTTTTGGTATTAAATTCTGCATATTGGATTGTTTCATATATATATTTTATCATTGTTAAAAGTGCTGGTATATTACTTGTCATATTTGGTATCTCAGCATAAGAAATACAACCTCCAGTAGATAATTGTTGAAAATCTGACTCAAACTTAAATTTGTCGAAAACTGATATATTTTCTCTAACATCCACATGGAAAGAGTTGGTGTAATACCCCTTATCTGTTACATTTTCTATAAGTCCAAATCTGTTTTTATCTATAGTTGCAAATCTGTGAGTTAAACTTTCTGCAGGTGTCCCATATACTGCAAAGGCTATGTTAGTTTCTTTTGTCCACTCATTTTTTTTGTCATTTAGCATTTTCATTATTTTTTTAGCAAATTTCTTCCCTTCATTTTTAGTATGGCTTTCTTTTTTAACTAGAATAGATGCCTCATATAGGCCAATATAGCCTATAGTAACTGTAGCATATCCATTAACTAAGAGAGGTTTTATGCTTTGATTTCTATCAAGTCTTGATATAGCACCATGTCTAAAATGAATGGGTGATGAATCACTAGTGACTTTAGATAAATGATCAAACCTAAGTAGGCCAACTTTTTTTATCAAGTCTAATCTTTTTTCTAATATCTCGAAAAATTTATCCTCATCTCCATTTGCTAAGATCGCAATTTGTGGAATATTTATAGTAGCAACTCCCATATTAAATCTTCCATCAAATTTATACTTACCATCTTCAGTTTTATAAGGTGGCAAAAAAGCCCTACATCCCATAGGAGAAAATACATTTCCTTCATAATTTTCTCTCATTATTTTTGCTGATATGTAATCTGGGTACATTCTTTTTGCTGTACATTTCGCTGCTAATTCTGTTAGATAATAATATTTTGCATCTTTATAGATATTATTTTCATCTAATACATAGATTAATTTAGGAAAAGCTGGGGTTACATATACTCCATTTTCATTTTTAATGCCTTTTATCCTCTGTTTTAAAATTTCTTCTATGATCTTAACTGTATTTTTTAAATTAGGGTCACTTTCATCAGTATGCATAAATAAGGTCACAAATGGGGATTGGCCATTACTAGTCATTAGGGTATTTATTTGATATTGAATAGTTTGTATACCACTTTCTAGGTCTCTTTGAGTGAGAGATGAGGCCATTTTTTTAACGCTTATATCATCGTCTAAGATTCCTTCACATAATTTTAAGTTTTTTTGGTAGGACTTTTCTAAATATGGGCTTAGACATGATATATCTATCGACTGACCCCCATATTGGTTTGATGCAATCTGGGCTATAATTTGAGTCATTACATTACAGGCAACTTGGAATGATTTAGGGCTTTCTATCATTTTCCCATTGACTACTGTCCCATTATCTAGCATATCTTTCATATTGACTAAGCAGCAATTAAATATAGGTTGAATTAGATAATCTAGGTCATGGATATGTATAGCTCCAGATTCATGAGCTTCTAAGAGATCTATTGGTATCATTTTTCTTTTAGCTAAATCTTTGGATATCTCTCCAGCTATTAGATCTCTTTGAGTTGATGCTATTACTGGATTTTTATTGGAATTTTCATCCATTACCTCTAGATTAGTTAAGTTTAGTAAACCTAAAATTTCATCATCTGATGAGTTTATCTCTCTTTTATATTGAGCAACTGATTTATAAGACTCATATGCCCTGGCTGTAGCAGGATTGTTTTTATCTATTAGTCCATAATAGACCATCTCTTCAATTTCATAAATTGAAATGTTATCTTTATTTTTTGCTTGTATTTCGATTTCATTTGCAATTTCATCAGCCTGATTTTTAATATAGATACCGCTAGCTGATTTCATTGCCTTGGTGATGGCTATAACTATTTTTTCTTTTTGAAAGGTTGTTATACTACCATCTCTTTTAATAACGTTTACCATATGTACCTCCAATTCACTTAGACTATACCACATGTAGTAGATATAGTAAACGATAGTACTATATATTGTAGTTAATTATAAAAGCCTTTCATCTGTCTTGTTGAAATGAAAGGCTTTATTTTGGTTAAATCTTTTTAAATTCTAATTTTTTGTCTTTACCTACATCTATTAAAACATCATCCTTATCTTTTATCCTACCTTCAATAATCAACCTACCTAATTCAGTTTCTAAGTTAGATTGAATAAATCTTTTTACAGGTCTAGCGCCATATTCTATATTATATGAGTTGGCTAATATATATTCTTTACTAGCCTTACTTATTTTTAAATTAATATTACGATCTTCTAATCTTTGTTTTAATTTTTCTATCTGTAGGTCTATAATTTCATAGACTTGATCGCTGGTTAAAGGTGTAAACATTACTATATCATCAATCCTGTTTAAAAATTCAGGCTTAAATGATTGTCTAAGGATGTTATCAACTTTTTCCTTACTATCTTCATCTATACTTCCGTCTTCACTTAATGAATCTATTAGATATTCTGAACCTATATTTGAAG
>JAPJPH010000089.1 GCA_030825745.1 Anaerococcus sp. | reverse complement strand
AGCTTGCTAGGGCCCTATACAAGGGAAGTGATTTACTAATCTTTGATGAGCCAACGAGCGGACTTGATCCAAAAAGTGCAAGGTCAATCGAAGGTCTAATAGAAAGTCTAGATAGACTAACAAGAATAGTAATCACCCACAACCAAGATCCAGCCTATCTTCAAAGCTTTGACCATGTGATAAATATTGAAGATTACAAAAGTTAATGAATTTGATATTTACAAATAATCTAATTAGTGTGGAATTTAATATATGTTGGATTTTCTACAGGGCTTTTCCTAGGAGAATCTAATAATAAGGTGATCCCACAAAGTTGGAGCTAATACCAGAGTTAGGACTAAGATAGCTCTGGTATTTATTTGTCCTTTCCTAGCCCTAGGGGTAGAAATTTTTAGGCTGCTTTCTTTTTACTTTTAATCCTTAATAACCTTGTGACATGTGTGAATTTGCCCATGTGACTACTATGCTTTTATTTTAAATTCTAAGCTATATTTTGCCATTTAAAAACTGGACTCCTTTAGTTAGTTTTTTTCTCTAACTTTTGAGACCAGTTTATTTATTATATTTTCTTTTTTAATATCCTCATAGCCCATAGGATTGATATGATAGATGTTCCTACATCTCCAAAGATTGCCATCCACATATTGGCCTTGCCAAAAAGACCTAGGATTAGGATAGCTATCTTTATTGCCATGATAAATATTATATTTTCTTTTACAGTTTTAAGTGTCAGTCTTACTATTTTCATAAGCTTGCTTAGCTCACTAAATTCTCCGCTTACTAGCAAGATATCGCTAGATTCTATGGCCAGATCACTGGCAGCCTCTCCCATGGCTATAGCGCAGTCAGCATTTTTTAAGACTGGGGCATCATTTATCCCATCTCCTACAAAGACTACTCCTTGGCTATCTTTTTTATAAGAATTTAAGATATCTAGCTTTTCAGCTGGCATTTTCTCAGCATAGACCCTATCAAGGTCAAGTGCTCTTCCAACACCTTCTGATTGCTTTTTGGAATCTCCTGATATTAGGGATATTTCCTTAAAGTATGACCTAAGCTCTTTTACAGTTTCCCTACTCTTATCCTTGATATCATCTGCTATATCTACCTTTAGGACTATCTTTTCATCTACTTTCATATAGATGGATCTGGATAGGGTATCTTCATATCCTACATACTTACTAGATCCTACCCTTATATCATCTCCACCCTTGCTTAGGGCCCTTATACCAAGTCCTTTTTCATTTTTAACTTCCTTAAAAAGGTCTTTATCCTCAGTAAGGTCTAGGGACTTTACTATCCCCCTAGCTATGGGATGGCTACTCATTAGCTCTATATTATAAAGGTAGCTAAGGAGTTTATCCTTATCATGGTAATCATCTAGGTAGGTGATATTTTCTATGACAAAGTCTCCTGTGGTAAGGGTCCCTGTCTTATCTGTAAGAAGGATATCAGCCTTATCTAGGATTTCAAAGTAGGTGCTACCCTTTATTAAAAACCCATTTGAACTAGCAAGACCCAGGCCAGACATAAAGGATAGGGGTACTGATAGGACTAGGGCACATGGGCAGGATAGGACTAGGAAGATGGCTGCCCTTATAAGGTAATCATCAAATCTTGCTCCAAAAAATAGGGGAGGGATTAGGGCGATTGCTGCTGCAAGTCCTACGACTATGGGGGTATAGACCCTAGCAAACTTTGTGATAAACTTCTCACTATCTGACTTACTTGATGCAGAATCTTCTATAAGCTCCATTATTTTCGCTGCTATAGAATCATCAAATTCCTTGCTAGCCCTATATTTGATAATCCCATCTGTCATGATAGAAGATGATATGATATCTGACCCTGGGCTAACTTCTACAGGAATAGACTCCCCACTTATAGCTGAGGTATCTAAAAGTCCGTTACCTTCTATAACTACTCCATCAACTCCTACTTTATCTCCATCTCGTAGGAGGATGACATCTCCTACTTCTATATCATCTATGTCAACTTCTTCAGTAGACCCATCTTCATTTATCCTTAGGGCTACATCATCTACTAGGTTTAGAAGGGATTTTATGTTATCCCTACTAGCACTTGTAGCTATCTCTTCAAATAGCTCTCCAAACTTATAAAATAGCATTACAGCGACAGCTTCTGGATATGCTCTCAGGATGAAGGCTGTTAGGGTAGCAAGGCTCATTAGGAAATTTTCATCCAGGCCATGGCCCCTTTTTAGCCCTTCAAAGGCTGCCTTAAATATGTCCTTGCCTGATAGAATATATATGACAAGGAAAAATACTACATTTAAATAGTGGTAGTATACATATGAGGACAGGGTAAGGGCCAGGGTCAAGATAGCAAGAAGGATGAGAAAGTTAAGCTCATCCTTATGCTCTTTTTTCATATTTTTAAACATGACTACCTTGCAATCTTACTTCCAGGTTCTATATTATCTGCTATTTCATCTGACTTATCTAAGAGTTCTTCTAAATTTATATCATCATCTAGGTCAAATTTAATCTTTTCAGTTAGGTAAGATACATTTACATCATTAACCCCATCTAACTTTGAAATAGCTTCTTGTATCTTAGATGCACAATTTGCACATTTTAATCCATTGATTGTGTATTTTTTCTTCATAATATGCTCCTTACTCCTTTATATGCTCTAGGCCTGTTTTTATAATAGTTTTAACATGATCATCCGCTAGGGAATAGATCATTCTCTTCCCATCTCTTTTAGCCTTAACTAGGTTAGAATCCTTCAGATACTTAAGCTGGTGGCTTATAGCTGACTGGCTCATATCTAGAGAAGTAGATATCTCCCCAACTGAATGGCTTTTATCAAAGAGGGTATATAAAATCCTGATTCTAGTAGAATCAGAAAAGACCTTAAACAAATCAGCTAGGTCATATAAATTGTTATTTGCCAAATCTTTTAAAAAAACTACCATAAAAACTCCTTACATATGATCAAATAATCATATGTACATAATATCATATATTTACAAAAAGTCAACTTTTAGTCAAATAAAAAACTTTCATCTTAGCTAAAGACGAAAGCAGTTTTAAAATTTCTTTTCAATTATAAGGATATAGGGTGGACTATTTTTTTTATTGGGATAGGTTATTTTCATTGTAGAATATTTATTTGGATCTAAATTTTTTATATAAGTACTTAGGGCAGCTTCTTCTATAATACCCTCCTTGTGACCGTAGTATACAGTAAGGATAACTCTA
The DNA here is from genome assembly GCA_030825745.1 of Anaerococcus sp. Classification (GTDB taxonomy): domain Bacteria; phylum Bacillota; class Clostridia; order Tissierellales; family Peptoniphilaceae; genus Anaerococcus. The sequence continues at coordinate 1,266 of JAPJPH010000089.1, read as the reverse complement.
GCTTTTTTTCTAAGTTTTCTAAGAAGGATTTCTAGACTCTTTATTGTAGTTTGAGCATTGGTGCTTATTTTTTGATCTGAACCTGGTAGGTAACCCAGGTTATATACAGCCAGGTCAATTTCTTCTTTGATATAGCAGTCGATATTTTCATGGGAGTCTTTTATTATCCTTAGATTATCCCTAGGGCCTATTAGATTTTTGCTATTTTCTATAGCCTGATCTTGGATATCAAAGGCATAGAGGTAGTTAACTTTTAATTTATCTAGTAAAAATAGGCTATCATAGCCATTTCCTATAGTCATATCAACAGCAATATTAATATTTTTATCTTTAAGCAAAATCTCTTTGACAAGATCGGTTACTCTTTCAATCATAAATTATTCTCTTAATAGGAACTTTTGCCATCAATTTTTCTAAAAAATGTTGCCTGGGACGGTGATTCTTTTCTAATAGGCATACCCATCCTATGCATTTCATTTAGTTTAAATATCATTAGGTTGACATTTACATCATACATACTAGCTAGTTCGTTGTAGGTGTAGCCAAATCTAGCATCTTCTATTAGGTTTTTTTCATCTAAAAGTAGGTGGGCAGCAAATATATTTGCCTCAAGCTCCATTTCTGAATTTATATCAAAAAGTTCATATTCTATTATATCATTTGCGGCTATATCCTTATGCAAAATATCATGGCCTAGCTCATGGGCAAAAACCATATTTTGGATCCTATAATCTACAAAGGGATTAAAGAAAACAAAGCTAATTCCTTTTATAATCTTATACATGCCCAAAAGTTTGGTATGGCTTTTAAAGGCAATAAGGTGGACTCCTCTTTGTTCTAAGATCTCCTTTGGATCACGACTATCATATTTTTCTATAATAGACTGTGTCATTTTATAGATGTTATCGTAAGAGATTGACATAAACTAGCCCTTTTTATTTTTAGACTCATTTTTAGCTATATAATAGGCCTCTGATATGGCATCTAGAATGGCCTTTTTATCTTCTTGTGGAATCTCTCCTCCAGCCATAAGTCCTATTACTCCATCTACCAACTCTTCTGCATCCTTACTAGCAGATAGACCATATTTTTCCCTAGCATTTATTATAAAATCTTCCTCATCAGTAACTAGGTAGTCATGGCTAGTTTCTAAGACCTTGGCCAGAAGGTCATAGGTTTTTCTATACCTAGGCTTACTCTCACCTAGCTCATACCTGGGTATGGTTTTTGTGGAGGCTTCGCATTTTTTTGCGGGCTGTTCTTGGG
>JAPJPH010000088.1 GCA_030825745.1 Anaerococcus sp. | reverse complement strand
GAATGAAGTTGTATTCCCAATGATTGAGGATATATTTCCTATTAAAAGAAAATATCTTGGACGTATACTAATCAGTAATTTTAACTATAATTATGAATTTAGAATTAAAAGTCTTGGTTCAAGTGTGACAGTTAAAGCTATGGATATAGAAGATTGTATTGATATTATCTTAAAACAATTAGAAAAAATTCTAACTCCTCATTTTATAGTTGAATCTTTAGATATGATTTCATCTAAAATCTTTAGCATGCCTATTGACACTGATAATACTCTCTATGATTTTCTTAATTATATATATCAATATAGGTCAACAAACCCAAGTGAAAAACCTGACTATGTTGAAAATATGATTAATAATTTGAATAATCCAGATTATGATCCTATTGATATCGTATTGGAGTATGCAAAAGATGAAATAAATAAAGTGTATGATAAAATAACCAAGTCTGTTTTGTTGGAGAAAAATGGATCTAAGAGGGAATTTTTTAATAATCTTATAAAAACAAGGGGACTACCTTCTTCACTAGCCTTTAAATATTTATATAATAAGGTAGATACACTTAGTGATTTAATAAATTTCTTCTCAAGGTTTATTTTAAAGAAAGACACACTGACAGGTACAGATTTAGCTAAATTAATACTTTATTCAAGGTCTATAAGAAGAGCAAAGATTAATATTTCAGATAAAATGTTAGGACAAAAGTCACTAAGAAAATTTATCCTAGGTTTGATAGGTGAAATGAATATAGAAATGAGTTCTATTTATCAAAACGCTGATGTTAATGAATTAGACCATTATTTCAACTATATTGAGTATATAGATAAGGAAAATTAAGGGGCTGTTGCAGAATGAATAAATCGTACCATTATCGTTAGAAGAACCTCCAAGGAAATTTTGCCTCCATCAGCCGGCAGGCATCACTAAAAATTTCCTAATAGAACCTTCTAACGATGGTACAATGATTATTCATAGTTTGCAACATCCCCTTTTAGTATTCGTATTCATCATGTCTTAATATTGGATCTTGAGTAAAGTTAACCCCCAGTTTTCTTAATAAACTTCTTTGGGAATCTTTTAAAATCACGCTTGAATGGGCGTCTAATCCATTTAACTTGTTTATTTGTTCTGTAGCCATATGACTTAGTGGATTTGTAGTTGCTGAAATGGATAGGGCAATTAACATCTCATTTATAGAAAGTGATGTTTCTACTGCTCCTAAGGATTTTGTCTTTAACTTTGATACAGGTTCTATGATATGGGGAGATATCAAAAGAATTTCATCATCCAAATTTCCAAGTTTTTTTAATACATTTAAGATACAGGCAGATGGTGCTGATAAAAGTTTACTTTTCTTTCCAGTTATAATTTCTCCATTTTCTAGTCTAATTGCAAATGCTTCAGTTTTTGATCTTTGAGATCTCATCCTGGCTTTTACTGCAACTAACCTATCTTCGGGAGATATTTCAAGCTGGCTCATTAGCATCTCTATTTTTTCTACTGCATGATAGCTTTCTTTTGCATACCTATAGTCAATAAGTGTATTATAGTATCTTCTTATTATCTCTTCTTTACTACTTTCTTTGGCAACTTCTTCATTTTCTATGCAATAGCCAACCATATTTACACCCATGTCAGTTGGTGATTTATATGGACATCTTCCCATAATCTTTTCAAACATCTTCTTTAAAATAGGAAAGGCCTCAACATCTCTATTATAATTAACAGCTAGTTGACCATAACTTTCAAGATGATAAGGGTCTATCATATTTACATCATCTAAGTTAGCAGTTGCTGCTTCATAGGCCATATTAACTGGATGTTTTAAAGGTATATTCCAAATTGGAAATGTTTCGAATTTAGCATAACCAGCATTTATTCCTGCCTCATGGTCTAAGTACATTTGAGATAAACAGGTTGCCATCTTGCCTGAACCAGGTCCTGGTCCTGTTATTACTACTAATGGTCTTTTAGTTTCTACCCTGTCATTTCTGCCAAATCCTTCATCAGATATTATATGATTGATATTATTAGGGTAACCAGCTATATCATAGGTTTTATAATTTTTTATCCCTAGATTATCTAGGTATTTAGAATATTTAATAGCCTTTATTTGGTTATCAAATTGAGTTATTACAATGCCCCCTACCAAAAAACCCAATTTTTCAAATGCGTTTTTTAGTCTAATAGTTTCCGCATCATAACCTATCTCATTATCTCCCCTAATTTTGTTGTTTTCAATATCCTTGGCATTAATTGTAATTAAGATTTCTGCCTTATCTTTTAATTTAGATAGCATCCTTAATTTTGAATCTGGCAAAAATCCTGGTAAAACCCTAGATGCATGGGCATCATCAAATAATTTTCCACCAAATTCTAAGTATAACTTATCAAATTGTTCTATTCTTTCTAGAATCTTTTCAGATTGCAACTTTATGTATTTGTCATTATCAAAAGCTAAATTCAAATTATTACCTCCATTCATACCTAACTATTATACACTCTTTCAGACAATTTTATAATATTTTTTTTAAAGTTTATAACTCATATGAAAAAATCCCTAAATATGAAATTTAGAGATCTTAATTATATGTTCTTGCTTATAATAAAGCTTTATTTATCCTATAGTAAATTAGAAAGATTAAATCTAATTTAGCTAATTTATATTATTTAATTGTTTTTATAAATCTTTATTTGTATATAGAATCTTAATATTGTAAAATCAATTGCTCTTATACTTAAAATTAAAAAGATAATTCTAACTTACTACTAGAGCTACTTATCCTCTAGGTCGCTCCAGCCGCTAGTTTTATACTCATTTCCATCATGGTCTATCCAAAAAACTTCCATATTGTTTTCTTTGGCTATCTGTTCACCTTCTTGTTTGTCTAATAAGAACAAATAAGTAGAGAATGTATCAGCAAGAGCTATATCATCAGTTATTATTGATACTGATTTCCATTTATTTGATGGGTATAGAGTTTCAGGATCAATAATATGATGGTAATTTTTACCATCAACAGAGAAAGTTCTCTGATAGTCTCCACTAGTTACTACTGATGTTTGCTTAATATTTATAACATCAGAGTATGGTTTATCTTTTTGATCTAAAAATGGGTTTTGAATTGCTATCTTCCAATTTCCATCACCACTACTTGGGTTATCTCCAATTATTACATCATCTCCACCTACAGATATTATGCCTTCTGAAAAACCATCTTCTTTTAATTTCTCTGCTATCTTTTGTGTAGCATATCCCTTACCTATAGCCCCTATGTCTAATTTTATATTTGGGTCAGAAATATAAACTGTATTTTCTTTTTCATCTATTTCTATTTTTTCTATATCTTTATGCAGGCTTGCTTGTTTTAGATCTTCTTCTTCTGGTAATTTTGCTTCGTTAGGTTTATTTGTAGCTAACTCTCTTGCATCATGCCATAAGGAAAGTACAGATCCCATAGCTATATTAATCTTGCCATTGGTTTTTTTATACATTTGTTTAGAATATAATAATAAGTCAATAATTTCTTTATCTACCTTAACTTTTTCCTTACCAGCTTTATCATTTATTGTTTTTATATTATTTACACCATCAAAACTGTCATAGGAGTTATATAATTTATTATATTTATCTAACTCTTCTTCTAGGGTCTTTGTGTGTTTTTCAAAGTCTTTCTCATCTTTCTGATATGATAAAATAGTTGTTACAGTATCAAAATAATCATAATATGTCTTATTTAACTTCTTATATCCATTTACTTCGGTGCTTACATTTTTTATATCATCTTTATTATTTTCTTTATTATTAACACATCCTACCAATGGTAATGTCATTAGTAGGATGATGATTTTTTTATTTAATCTCATAATTTATTTATATTTATTGTTTCCATATCTTTATTTATTGATATTCCAGCATCTTCAGCCCAACTTAATAAAATTGAAGCTGCCACCTTCTCTTTAAAATCATTCCACATCTCTTCTAAACCAAGCTCATATACTAGGTCTAAAAATTCTTCTCTAGGATCTAACATTGAATAGTTATCTAGGAAGTTATCTCTTTGGTGTCTTGGTAAAGATGATATAAAAGCATCTCTTAGTCCGATTTCGTCAATTTCACTTGCTGTAGGTAGTAATACAAAGTTTTCAACATCCGAATCTATATCTATATAATTTTCTTCTATATCCTCTTTGGTTTCTAATTCCTGATTGATCCTTATAAAATCTAGTGACTCTACATTTAGCCACATGTTTTTCAAATAAGAATCTTCATCTATTAATGTCCATTTTTCAACTAACCATGATAGGTTTATTGGCTTTTTAGCTTTCATTTTTCATTACTTTTAGTATTACAGCCTCATATTCCCATAACTCTAATACTAGATTTTCTCCTTTCCTTATATTTATATGTCTATCAACTTTTCTATATCCACCATACTTTTCATCTAAACTATTGAAAAGTTCAACAAAAGATAAATCTTCATTATAAGATATCTCATATGCTGATTTATAGGTATTTGTCATATTTAATATAATCAAATATC
>JAPJPH010000087.1 GCA_030825745.1 Anaerococcus sp. | reverse complement strand
GTTAAATATTGTTTGTCTGTAATAATCGTTGTATTAAAGATAAATCTTTTTTGATTATCACTAACATATTCCACCTTCGCCTTAAAATCACCATCACCGCCAAAATTTTCATTAACATAATCTTCATATAATTTTATAAGTGCTTTTTCATTAGCCTTTAACTTCTCAGGCAATATTAGTCCAAACTCTCCATATTTCATATCGGAAAAGTCAGTTTTATGATCAACCTTTTCTTTTTCTAGATAAGTATTGGAAACAATTATGGTATTTCCATCTGGATCATACTTATCTAGACTAGCCCTAGTAGTCTCTATATCAGATCCAAAATAATTAGCAATATTACTATAAGCTAGTATCCACTTATCATCTTCATAAGTCTCGTCCAAGTAGTCATACCATACTCGCATCCTTTTGAACCTCTCATCAACAGAATCTGTGTCAGCATTTAAATTAAAAGTAATATTTACTAAATCAGGATAATCATCCCACTTAATAGCCGAAGTCTCAAGAGTTTTAATCTGTGGATATGAAAAACTAGCAACTCTAAACTGATATGCCACTATTATAAATGATAAGATTTGAGAAACAATCAATACAGTCATGATTGACTTCATTGGTAGCCTCCCCTTGATAATTTGCATAAGATTCTTATATTTAATTATAGTAAAAAATAAAAACGAAACTATTAATGATACTAGTACAATACCTAATAAGTAAATGATAAGAGCTGTCAAAAAATATCTCATTATAGGTTCATTAAAAATATTATGTACTTTAAATAAAATGCCAAAAATAATCACATTCATTAGCAAAGCCAAAATAACAGTAATTAAATCATCTATAAAATCTTTAAATAAAAGCATTGACTTTCTCTGTCCAGATATTAGTTTTATACCATATTTTGCAGTTTCATTTAGTCTATTGATTATAGATATGGCTAATAAAACAAAATAGCTTACCACAAGTATAAACATCATAGCAGGATATCCAAATAGAACAATTACTTCATCAAGGGCAGATCCATCTCCAAATTTTCTAGTTTGGTTACCATTTGTTGATAAAAAATCATATAATTCGTCCTGGCTTAAAGCTTGGCCTATTATAATATAAGTTGCAGCTAAGTCATCGTTAATCTTTAGCACTTCATCAGAAGCAATGTTAAGATAAGGAGGAGCTTCCTTATCGCCAAAGGTCTTATAATAAAACTTAACTTCTCCGCTTTTTTGAGGAATAACTATTCTTTTAGCAATAATAACATCATTTTTATTAGCCAAATCTTCTAAATCTTCTTCAAAGTCTGATTTATTAATCTCTGGATTTACATAGTATAAATCTACAGTTGGAAACGACGAAAATATTCTCTGACTTTGTGTACCACTTATAAAAAAGTACAAAAGAGCACTCATTAGTAGTGATGATATGAAAATTACGATTTTCTTCATAATATCTCCTTATAAAAGTTTATTAAAATGTGATATTCAGATACTTTATATTTTTATCTCATATATACATTTTAGCACAGATGTACTATAATATAAATGAACTATAGTTCCATTTTTATAAAAAATAACATTATACAAAAATTAAAGGAATAAGTATGAAAACACAAGATCCTATGGCTGTTGAATTAGGCAATGTAATATCGGATAGAAGAAAAAAATTCGGATATAATCAAATAGAATTTTCTGAATTGATTGGAATTTCTGTAAGAGCTCTATCAAAAATTGAAAACGGGTATAATATACCCTCATTAAGAACGGCTAGTTTGATTGATTCATTCTTGGATATAAATATTATGAATTTATTAAAAACGTTCAGCCATACCTCTGAACAAAAAATCAGTATTTTATATAAAGAATATAATCTTGCTCTTAATAATCGAGATATGAAAAATCTAGTTGACATATATAATGATGTTGAAAATTTAAGTAGTCTTGTAAGTAAAAATTCTATACAGTACAAAAAATATCTATTTATCAAATCTTGGCATTTAATTAATACTGGTGATATTGTAAATGCTTATCAAACTCTTGAAGCTACATATAAGATTCAAATTATCAAATCTGAAGAAAATAAAATTTTAAATTATAAAATATATCTGTTAAAAGAGTCCATTGCACCAGATTTAGAAACAAGTATAGAGGCAATAGAAAGAGTTGCCAAATTATCAATGGATAATTTGATTAGAGAATCAAGTGAATTAAAAGATTATCCTGAATTGAGAATGAAATATCTATATAATTCTTTAATAATAAAAATGGAAAATTTAGAAGATTATTCTATGAACTCAAATATTATGATTACACTATTACAAATTTCACTTAAACTCAATAACTATACCACCTACTTCCAAACTATCTTTTATAGAGGAATAATTAATTACTATAGTGGTACCAATTATTTTTATTTAGATATTGATCAAGCACTTGCTTATTTTTATATTCAAGATAACCAAGTTTTCTTTGACTCTAATGTAGACTTGCTAAGAAAGACTATACTTAAAACATATTAATTATATCCAAACAATTTATTATTAGTCTTATCTTTGTTATAATAATTTAATGAAGAAATTATTCTTAATAAGCTCCACTGCGGGGACTACTGAATATTATTTTAGTAAAATACAAATAAAAGTCACTTATAAAAAGTATGACAGAGAGGGTGAGATAATTGTCAAGGAGACCAGGTATAAGGGGCATCTTGAAGAAATAGTAAGGGCATTTTTGGCTTCTTCCTACCAAGATAAGGTGATTATTACTTTGGGTGGAGATGGGACTATCAGCGAAGTTGCCAATATGTGCATAGGTCATGATGCAAAAATTGATGATTGTGTTTTGAATTTAGTAGTAGCCTATAAATTTCCAAAATGAAATCTTATCCCCCTTATCTTGTATTATGAAAAAGGTAAGTACAAGTCATCTAAGTATCTTGATGAATTTAAAGTCGTTTCTGGGACTTTAAATTCTGATAAAGATTTTCTAGCTAACATTAATGGAGAAATCTTTCTTGAAGCTAAAGCTAAATCCCTCCACCTGCATAGCAGGTGTTTTTTTGTTTCGCTCTCTTTCGTTCGCTCAACTTACTTAAGTGGACAAAAAGAGAGTACTAGGTTAGAAATCAACCTAGTACTCTTTTTTTGTCTATTTTTAAAATACACTTTTTATTAATTTGAATTTTCCATCTTCGTATGGAGGATATTTAGCATCAACTTTTGGAAATGAACTAGTTTCTACTATGCTTTTCTGGTTAGAGAAATTTTTAAATCCATGGTAGCCATGGTAGCCACCCATACCACTAGCTCCTACCCCTCCAAATTTAAGGTATGGAGTTGATATTTCTATCAAACAATCATTAACACAACCATTACCAAATTCCATATTATACATAATCTTCTCAATTTGTCTTTTATCTTCAGAGAATAAGTAAAATGCTAATGGTTTTTCCATTCTTTTAATATCATAAAGAATATCGTTGATATTATCATAAGTTAGTATAGGTATAATAGGACCAAATATCTCTTCTTGCATAAGGATGTTATCAAAGAAGACTCCATCAACTATGGTTGGAGCTAGTTTTAGATTTTCCCTATCAAATTCTCCACCAAATATAATATCTTGATCGTGTAATAGACCTAGGAGCCTATCTAGGTGGTGGTGGTTTATTATCCTGCCATAGTCTTTTGATTTAATAGGATCTTCCCCGAAAAATTTTACTAATTCTTCTTTTAAAAATTTAATAAAGGTCTTTTTTACTCTAAAGTCTACTAAGATATAATCTGGTGCTACGCAGGTTTGACCACAGTTTAGTGTCTTTGCCCATGCTATTGATCTAGCAGCATTTCTCAAATTTGCAGATGAGTCTATTATACAAGGGCTTTTGCCACCTAACTCTAAGGTTACCTTGCTTAGGTTCTTACTAGCAGCTTGCATTATTGTTTTACCAACTCTTGTTCCGCCTGTATAGAATATATGATCATACTTTTGATCTAGTAGCTCATCATGGCTTACCTTTTCATTATCAAGTACATAAAGATATTCTTTTTTAAAATTATTGTTTATAATATCTCTAATTAATTTTCCTGTACTAGGACTCTTGCTAGATGTTTTAATTATTGCAGTGTTTCCAGCTGCTATGGCTGCTATAATCGGATCTAGGGCTAGCATAAATGGATAATTCCATGGAGATATAATCAAATTTACTCCCAGTGGCTCAAAGAGGGTGTATGATTTAGCTGGCATTAGGGCTAGGGGAGTTTTTTCTCTAATCGGTTTTATCCAATCACTTAAATTTTCTAGAGCAAAGTCAATCTCTTCGTGTAAGAAAGCAAGTTCTGTTACAAACCCTTCAAAATTACTCTTTCCTAAATCATCGCTCAGGGCCTTTAGAATATTGCCCTCATATAGGTTTAAGAGTTGCTTTATTTTTTTTAGATTATCTATTCTAAATTTTTCAATTTTAGTATATCCAGAATAGAAAAACTCTCTTTGTCCCAGAACTATTTTTTTTAAGTCACTCATTTTTTCTCCTTCATTTAAGGGAAAAAACCC
>JAPJPH010000086.1 GCA_030825745.1 Anaerococcus sp. | reverse complement strand
TAAGTTGTGATAGATACTACATATCTTCCTAGTGGAAGATGTTATCCAGCTACCATGAGTGCTAGAACTGTTAGGGATATTCTTTATCTAAAGGCTATGGAGAGTGCTAATTTTATTTTTGAAGAGAAGATTGTGGGAATTGACCCAGTTAAAAAGATAATTAGAAGTGATAAAGCTACCTATCCTTATGATATCCTTATAATAGCAAGTGGGGGAGTTAGCCTTAAAAACTCAGGGTCAGATGGATCTATTTTTAATATTTTAAAAAATATCCAACCCCTTTCTAAAATCACTTACGGGATAACTAATTTTAAGAGCACTCCTAGGCTATCTAAAAAGGCCAAAGGCTCTAGGGTAAGTGCCAGGGCAAGTCTTTTTATAGATAATGAAAAAATTAAAGAATCAGTAGATGATATTATATTTCAAGATTATGGCCTAACTGGAACAGCTATCCTAGACTTATCTAATGAAATAAGCCTAGCTCTTTTAGGTAAGTTAGATGTCAGGGTAGATATCGACCTATTGCCTACTTATAATATGGATGAGCTTGTAGGTAGATTTAAAAATATTTCCAAAAACTTTCCAAAAAGAAGTATATATGAAATGCTTCTTGGTTTGATAAATGAAAAGCTAATAGTAGATATTTTAAAGCATATAAAGCTAGATAAAAATACGTGGATCTATAAACTTGATGACAAAGATTACTATAATTTGGCAAAATCACTTAAAAAGCTCTCCTTTAAGATAGTAGATATAAATGATAAAGATGGGGCCCAGGTATCTATAGGCGGATTTGACACTAGGTTTATAGATGAAACTAGGATGGAGAGTAAAAAATATAAGGATTTATATATAATTGGTGAGGCTTTAGATGTATCAGGCTCTTGTGGGGGGTATAATATCCAATGGGCTTTTTCATCTGCAAAAGTTGCAATGGAAGATATAAAGGAGAATAAATGTTTAAGATAAATAGAAAGCTTAAAGAAATGAAGGATAATGGTGAAAGCATAAAACTTGCCATAATTGGTTGTGGTAAAATGGGTGCATCACTAATTAGCCAGCTATCTGAGATAGATGCCATGGATGTTAAGCTTGTTATAGACAGGACACCAAGAAAGGCTATAGATGCCCTAGTAAAATCTGGTGTATCTGAAGATAAAATTATATATACTGATGATTATAATGAAGGATATGAAGTTTTAGAAAAAGGCTTTGTTTGTGTATCAACCAATCACAGACTATCTTATAAGCTTTTACAAATAAATGCTGTTATAGATTGCACTGGAAATCCTCCATTTGGAGCTGTAATAGCTAGAAAAACCATCCAATACCACAAGCACATGATTACTTTTAATGTAGAATGTGATGCAGTTGTTGGACCAGCCCTACATGATATGGCCAAAAAAGCAGGAGTTGTTTATACAGGTATCCTGGGAGATGAGCCAGGGGCTATAATTGATTTAGTTGACTATGCCTATGGTATGGGCCTAGAGGTTCTTGTAGCTGCCAAGGGAAAGAACAATCCTTTAGATAATTATGCTACAAGTGAAATTCTAGAAGATGAGGCAAAGAAAAAGGGATTATCACCAAGGATGCTAACTAGCTTTGTAGATGGAACAAATACCATGCTTGAGCTAAACTCAGTAGCCAATGCCCTAGGATTTTTGCCAGATACCCTTGGTTGTCATGGGATAGATACTACACCAGAAACTGCAGTAGAAGATTTCAAATTAAAAAGTGATGGTGGAGTATTATCTAGGTATAATGTAGTTGAATTTTCTAGGGGCATGGCACCTGGAGTATTTTTAATAGTAACTAGTGAACAAGAAGATGTTAGAGACTTGATGAAATTTTTAGGTTTCGGAGATGGACCAAACTACCTAATGTATAGGCCATACCACCTAACTAGTCTAGAAACACCAATAACAATTTATAATGCAGTTGTAGAAAATGAGCCAACCATAGCTCCAGTTCATGGTCAGGTTGCAGATACTATAACCATAGCTAAAAGAGATATCAAAAAGGGAGAGACCCTAGATGGAGTAGGAAGTGATAAAGTATTTGGTAAACTAACCAGCCATGATAAGTGCCTACACGAAGACCTCTTGCCTATAGCTATGATAACAGATAAAACTAAGGCTATAGTTGATATCAAAAAAGATACCCAAATAGATATGAGCATGGTTGAACTAGATGAAAAAGCTACTATAACCAGACTAAGAAGAAGACAAAACTCAATGAAACTATAAAAAAAAGCTGTTGCAAAAGAATGAATAATCATTGTAGCATCGTAAGAATGTTCTATTAGGAAAATTTCCGTGGAATCTCTTCTAATGATGATGCTACGATTTATTCATTTAGCAACAGCTTTTTTTAAATATATTTTTTTGATTTTTTAATATAAATTTAATAGCTTATTTATTGAAAATCTCTCTACCTAGTTTGGTATCTTCTAGATTTTTTCCATCAAAGACTATATCTTTCACATCATTTTGAAGTTTCATATCACCCCAGATAATGGCCCCTACATACTTATCATCTTTCTTAAATAGTTTATAGGTCTTATCTTCTTTATCTACTCTAATCTCTTCAATTCCATCTGCTGAATTTACTCCAGCTGAGAAAATTTTTATATCTTCTATGTTAAGGCTTGAAAATGGTTTTGGTTTTTGATAGGTTTTACTTTCTCCAGTCATATTATTTCCTGCAATCTTGCCCATTTCTTGGGAGGAGGTCCATAAACCTATAGTCATATCACCAATTTGTGCACAGTCACCTGCTACAAAAACATCAGGATTTTTTGTTTTTAAATTCTCATCTACAAGGATGGCCTTATCAGTTTCAAGACCGCTTTTTTCTGCCACACTTATATTTGGCGTGATCCCAGTTTGAACCATTATTGCATCAGCTTCTATAATAGAGCCATCAGAAAGTTTTATAGCCTTGACTAAGCCATCTTCTACTAAGACTTCCTCTGTAGTTTTTCCTGTAATGGTCTTTATATTTAGTTTATTTAGCTCATTTTCCAATCTTTTTGATAAATCTTGGTCTAATTGCTTACTTAAAAGGTAAGAAAAACTTTCTATAACTGTAACATCAAGGTCAATTTTTGTTGCAGAGTAGGCAGCTTCAAGTCCTAGGATTCCTCCACCAATAACAACTACCTTCTTTTTATCTTTTACAAAGTCTTTAAAATCTCTAAGGTCAGATACAGTTCTTATGGCAAATACACCCTTGGCATCTATATTTTTAATAGGTGGGATAAAGGGTCTAGCCCCTGTCGCTATCAAAGCTTTTTTGTAAGAAATCTCTTCACCACTATCTAAAATTGCAAGATGTTTATCTAAATCAAGCTTAGACACCTTGGTAGATAATCTCTCATCTATATGCTTTTGACTATACCAAGGCTCTTTTTTGACAAATATTTCTTCTTGTTCAAAATCTTTACTTATTAAATCTGATAGCCTAGTTCTCCAATAAGTTGATGGTTTTTCTGCTGAGACTATCAAAATTTTTGCATCGGTATCTTTTTTTCTAATTTCTTCAGTTGCAGATAGGCCTGCTATTCCATTTCCTATAATTAAATAATCGTACATAAGCATCCTTTCTGATAACAATTATCAACACCATAATTATACCGTTAGTATTTTAACTTGCAATATATTTTATTGTGAGGGTTTGTTAAGTTAGCGTATAATTTAGTATAGAGATAAAAGAGAATAAATAATTTATAAATTCTACTGACACTGACAAAATTAGCCGAAGATATTTATTAAAATTATAGAAGGGGAAGTTTATGGATTTAAGAAAGGCAAGAAATACGGATATAGATAAAATTGAGCCAATGATATATATGGCAAAAAATTCTCTAAAAAATGATGGAGTGGACCAATGGCAAAAATCTAACCCTAACAAAGAAATGATTATCAGTCAAATAGCCAAGGGCGATGGGTTTGTTATCTATGAAGGAGATGACATTTATGGTTATACTAAGTTTACAAAAGAGGCTGAGCCAACTTATGAGATTTTAAAGGATAAATTTAAGGGATATGATTACTATGTTATCCATACTTTTATGGTTGATTCTAAGAAAAATATTAGGGGGCTTGGTAAAGATTTTATGAGGCTTTTAATAAAATTTGCTAAAGATAATAATAAGGATTCTATAAGGGTTGATACCCACCATGATAATTTTAGGATGAGAGGTCTACTTGAAAAATTCTCTTTTGTAGAAATTGGTGATATCAAGGTTGATGAAGATGGAGTTTTAAAAGCAAGAATAGCTTATGAATTAGTATTATGATAAATGATTACCAAAGGGAAATTATTGAAAATTCGGTTTTACCAGCCTATGTTATAGCAGGGCCTGGAACAGGCAAAACCCATACCATAGTTGAATATGTTATAAAAAAAGTAAAAGATGAAGGATTTGACCCATCTAAGATAGTTATAACAACCTTTACTAACAAGGCTTCAGCTGAGCTTAATGCAAGAATAATTGAGGGATTTAAAAGGGAGGGCTTAAAGCTAAATTTAAAGGATTTAAAGATAGGAAATTTTCATTCCTTGGCCATGGATTATCTAAGTAGGTATAAAAACCTAGATGATGATTTTTTTAGCAAAGAAGTTATAGATAATAATATGGAAGTTTATTTGCTAGAAAAAAACCTAGATCAGTTTGAAAAAATTCCTAATTTTTCATATTTTATTAAAGATTATAAGATAGCAACTATCCTATCT
>JAPJPH010000085.1 GCA_030825745.1 Anaerococcus sp. | reverse complement strand
ACATTTAAATGGGACTGACTTAAAACTTAAAGAATTTTTGGATGAATTTAAAATAGTTGATACATTTATAGAAAAGATAACTATTTTAATCAAGGATTTAGTACCTGAATTTAAAAAACAGGGAAAAAGTAATATAACCATAGCTATAGGCTGTACTGGTGGATGTCATAGGTCAGTTTACTTGGTAGAAAGATTGTATGAATCAATGATTAATGAAGGTTTTATACTAATTAAAAAACACAGAGAAAAGGATAGATGGTAATGAAATATATAAAAAGACTACCCCTTAGCAATATAAAAAATGCTAGAGACCTAGGCGGGGTACCAAATTTAGAGACAAATGTAACAAATTGGGGTAAGTTTCTTAGATCAGCTACCCTAGATGATGCAAGTGATAAAGATTTAAAATGCCTATTAGATATGGGTGTTGAATCTGTAATAGACCTTAGAAGAGAAGCAGAAATTGCTAAGGATAAAGAAAGCCATAAAAAGGTTAGGGAAAGTTTCTCATATCATAATGTATCTTTAGCTGGAGATAGAGAGCTTAGAGATGAAGAAATACAAAGTATCATAAATAAGGAACTATCAATTGGAGCAACCTATAGAAATCTAATAGACAATTATCCAGCCATAAAAGAAATAATGGAAATTTTTGCTAATACTGAGGGTATATCCCTATTCCATTGCCAAGAGGGTAAGGATAGGACAGGAATCATTTCAATGATTTTATTAGGTCTGGTTGATGTATCAAGATCTGATATTATAGCAGATTATGAGATTAGCTCGGCATATCTAGGTTATGTTGAAAGATATGAGGAAAATGAACCATACTCAGTCTTTAGAATAACTTCTCCATATTATATGAGAGAAGCTTATAACTATGTATTAAGAAAATATGGAAATTTTGAAAAATATCTACAATATGCCAAAGTTAGTGATGAAGTTATAGCAAAAATAAAGGAAAAATTAATAGGATAGAGTGGTGGTTATTTGTCTTTTTCAAAAAGATGCAAGAAAGAAGTATTGAAAAAAGAGCCTTTTTCAATAGATGGTGAGTTGATATCGATCCTACATTTTATAGGATCCATAAGGATAAACTCAGCTGGATACAATATAATATTTAATACCGAATCAAATAGCAAGGCTAGGTATTTATACAATATAATAAAGAAAAAATATGATTATTCACCTATATTTGAAATATTTGATAAGGATCATAAGAAAATAGATAGGATATACAGGGTTATAATAGAGGATAATGATATATCTGAAAGCTTGATAGAAGAAAAATCTAAAAGCTTTATAGACGATTTTATAGATATAGAAGATGTATCACTAGATTATATAAAATCATTTTTAAAAATAGCCTTTGTTTATAAGGGATCTGTAAATGATCCTCAAAGAGGATATAACCTTGAAATAATAGCAACTAGTGAAAATGAAAAAGAGATATTGGTAGATTCATTTGAAACATTTGATCTAAATCCTAAGGTAAATAAAAGAAGTGATTATTATATAATTTATTTGAAAGATTCAGATAAAATCTCAGATTTTCTAGCCATAATAGGAGCAAATAAATCATTATTTGAATTAGAAAATGTCAGAGCTATGAAGTCAATTAGAAATAATATCAATAGACAAACTAACTTTGATAAGGCCAATATTGATAGGACTGTAAAGGCTTCATTAAAGCAAGTTGATGCGATTAACTATGTATTTAATAGCGAGCTTTATGAAACTATTTCTGATAGCCTCAAGGAGATAGGAAGGCTAAGGCTTGAAAATCCATATATCTCAATAGAACAACTGGGAGATTTAATGAAACCTCCTATGAGCAAGGCCAAGGTTAACTATAGGTTACAAAAATTTATAAAAATGTCTGAAGGGGATAATGCAACTTAGAAATATATTGCAAATCTCCTTTTTTAAAAGGAGCAAGTATGAGTGAAAACTTCACACATCTACATGTACACACTGAATACTCACTTCTAGATGGGTTTTCTAGGATAGATGAAATTTTAGATAAATGCAAAGAGCTAGGAATGGATAGCTTAGCAATAACAGATCATGGTAAGATGTATGGGATTTTAGAATTTTATAAAAAAGCCAAAGAAAAAGGTATAAAACCCATAATTGGATGCGAAGTATATGTATCTGAAAAAGACCATAAAATTAAAAACCCATCTAACAGAAGGTACTATCATTTGATCTTGCTTGCTAAAAATAATAATGGATACAAAAACCTAATAAAAATAGTAAGTGAAGCTTATATAAATGGGTTTTACTATAAACCTAGGATTTCATTTGACTATATAAAAGATCATAGTGAGGACCTAATTGCCCTATCTGCTTGCTTAAATGGTGAAGTAAGCCAAAGGTTATTAGAAGATGACTTTAAAAAAGCGAGAGAGACTGCATTAAAATATAAAGAAACTTTTGGTTGCGAAAACTATTATTTAGAATTACAAAATCATGGAATCAAAGATCAGATAAAGGTAAATGAAGGCTTAGTAAAAATATCTGAGGCAAATAATATAGGTCTTGTAGCTACTAATGATGTTCACTATATCAATAAGGAAGATGCCTATTACCAAGATGTTCTTTTGTGTATTCAAACTGGAAGTTTGATTAAAGATAGTCAAAGAATGAAAATGCCAAATAACGAGTTTTACCTAAAAAGCCCTGAACAAATGAGACAGTTATTTGAAAAATATGAAAAGGCAATAGAAAATACAAAAAAAATTGCTGATATGTGTAACGTAGAGTTTAGCTTTCATCAACCCCACCTACCATATTTCAAAAATACTCCAGATAATTTAACTAACCTTGATTACCTAAAACTATTAGTAAAAGAGGGGCTTGAAAGAAAATATAAAACTTTGGATGAAGAAATAATACAAAGAGCCAAAAAAGAAATAGAAGTTATTAATTCCATGGGCTATGTTGATTATTTTTTAATAGTATGGGATTTTATTAGGTATGCTAGAGAACATGACATAGCCGTAGGACCAGGTAGGGGTTCAGCGGCAGGAAGTTTAGTTTCATATGCCCTAGATATAACAAAGATAGATCCGATAAAATATGACTTGATTTTTGAAAGATTTCTAAATCCTGAAAGAGTATCCATGCCCGATATAGATATAGACTTTGACTATGTCCTAAGAGATAAGGTGGTTGGATATGTAAATGATCTTTATGGAAGAGACCATGTATCCCAAATTGTAACCTTTGGTCGAATGCAGGCTAGAAACGCAATTAGAGATGTTGGAAGAGTCCTAGATATTTCCTATGCTAAGGTTGATAGGATAGCTAAATTGATACCATCTCAAATAGGTATGAACATAAAAAAAGCCTTTGATGCAAATCCTAAATTTAAAGAAATATATGATAGCGATCCTGAAGCAAAAAGACTGATTGATACTGCAAAAAAATTAGAAGGGTTAGCCAGACACACATCAATCCATGCAGCAGGGGTAGTAATATCACAAGAAGAATTGACAGATATAATTCCTCTAAGCCTATCCAACGATCAAGTCGTAACCCAATTTGATATGAATGAAATAGAGGAGTTGGGTCTACTTAAAATGGACTTTTTAGGTCTTAGAAACCTAACTGTAATTAAAGATACAATAAAAGATGTCAAGACAAATAGAAATATATATGTTGATATAGAAAATATTGATGTTAATGATAAAAATGTTATTGACCAATTTAATAAGGCTGAAACTATAGGAATCTTCCAATTTGAATCAGCAGGCATGAGAAACTTCCTTAAAAACCTAAAACCAACAGTGTTTGATGATCTAATAGCAGCAAACTCGCTATTTAGACCAGGGCCAATGGACCAAATACCAACTTATATAAAAAATAAAAATACCAAGGGTGAAATAAAATATATTGATAAGGCCCTTAAGCCCATCCTAGATGTAACATATGGAATAATAGTTTATCAAGAACAAGTTATGCAGATAGTCCAACAACTAGCAGGATACTCCCTAGGTGCTGCAGATAATCTTAGAAGGGCTATGAGCAAAAAAAAGATGGCCATAATGGAAGAAAATAGGGACATCTTTATAAATGGCAAAACAGATAAAAATGGTAATATTGAAATTATGGGTTGTATTAGAAATGGTATAAGTAAAGAAAATGCCAACCATATATATGATGAGATGATATCATTTGCCAAATATGCCTTTAACAAATCACATTCTGCTGCCTATTCATTAGTTGCGGTACAAACAGCCTACCTAAAATACTATTTCAAGCAAGAATACATGGCAAACTTAATTAGTTCAGTGATGGATAATACTTCAAAACTTTATTTATATTTAAGAGAAGCCAAGTCCTTGGATATAGAAATTATAGCTCCAGATGTAAACTTATCTGATAGAAAATTTAAGGTCAAGGGTTCAAAAATAATATTTGGTCTATCTGGTATAAAAAATGTAGGAGTTAATTTAATAGAAGCTATAGAAACAGCTAGGAATTCTAACACTAAATTTGAAAATTTCAAAGACTTTCTTCACAGGGTCTATGAAGTGGACAATAAAGCCTTAAATAAAAAAGCTATAGAATCTTTAATCAAGGCTGGTGTTTTTGATAGTCTAAATTACACCAGATCATCTCTAATGGCAATTTATGAAAAAGCAATTGATGCTGTAATAGATGATTATAAAATAAACCTTAAGGGTCAAATGAATTTATTAGATGGCCTTAATAATTCTAGTAATATCTTCTTCAAAACGTATGTACCCTTGTTCATTTT
>JAPJPH010000084.1 GCA_030825745.1 Anaerococcus sp. | reverse complement strand
ATTTTCTAAGGAGATATTATGAAAACTAAAAAAATATTAATAGCTGCCCTATTCGTATTAACACTTGTAGGATGCGATAGCTCAAATAATTCTGATAAAAAGGATGAAAGTACTAGTGAGATTAAAAGCACTCAGGAAGAAAAAAAAGAAGATAATACACAAACTAAGGATGATATTAATAGCTCATCTGAAGATAAAGAAAGCAAGGATGAAGAAAACAAAGATATAGAAAGCAAAGATAAGAAAAACCAGTCTGTTAAAGAAGAAAACATTAGTAATGAAGACCTATTTAATAAATTAGAAAAACAGGATAATATCAACAGTTATAAGTTAGAAATTACAACAAAACAAATAAATGATGTAGGTAGTGAGAAAGAAACTATAAATGTTTCCAAAGGTTTTGTTGATTATGTAAAAGACCCAGAAATGTACCATGCCCTATACGAACTTGAAGACATCTCATTAGGAAAAATGGAGACAGAATATTATAAAATTGATGGAAAAATGTTTATAAGAACTGGTGATAGTGGATGGAGCAAGGTAGAAGAAGATGAAAGCAATAATTACTCAGACTTTAATAACGATAAGTTAGCAAAGGATCTTGAAAAATACTATCAAGTAGAAGAAGATGATAAATATATAACTCTAAAATTAGAATCTACTGATAAAAATGTTGAAGATATAAGAGATATAATCTATGGTGATACTGAAAATCAGATATTTATTGGCCAATTAGATCTAATAAAGATGATCTATAAATTTGATAAAGAAACCTTACATCCAGTAAGTTATCAAACACAAATGGACTATGAAACTGAAGAAAATGGTAAAGTCTCATACCAAGAAAGCTCTACCTATACGAAAGTTAATGAAATTAAAGAGATTGAAGTATCTGATGAAGTAAAGGCTATGTTAGATGAATAAATTAGCTGGTGATAGATATCCTATGTCTATCACCATTTTTATTATTTTACAAGATATATCAAAAATAAATTTTGCTTAAAAATAGTTTTAGATTTATAATAAAGTAGAGAAAGGAAAGAGGTGGTTATGAAAAAGAAAATTATTCTAACACTAATGATGCTCACTTTCCTATCATCTTGTTTTAATAAAAAAGATGATGTAGAAGAAAAGAAGGAAAAAGAGATCGTAGAAGTAAAAGAAGATAAGAAGTCTAAAAAGGTAGAAAAGAAGCCAGAGAAAAAGGAAGAAAAAAAGGAAATCAAAGAGCCTACTTCTGATAAATACCAAAACCTTTATGATGGAATTGTAGGAAAGACCTTCTACCTAGAGGGTGGTTCTATTATAAATGGTCTATATTTTTATAAGGATGGCTACTTTGATGGAGTTACAAAATCAGGTAATGGTGGTGAGGTATCTATCTCCCTATATAACGGGAAATTTGATATAGTAGAGAAGATTTCAGATACTGCCTACCTTATGAAGCTAAGAAGGCTAGACCATGAGCTTGAAGAGGGTCTAGAAAAGACGGTTGACCTAGGTAGATATGACCTAGCTGTAAGATATTCTAACTTCTCACCAATTAATGTTGATGATGTTTCTAAATCATTTATCCTCTATCTACCAGCTGCAAAGCTATCAAACTTTGATGAATATTCTAGGATGAGGATTAATAGTAATAAATCAGCTAGTGATTCAATTAATATCTTTGCTATAGGAAGTGGGGAAGATGAATCAAATACTTTATTCTTAGAGCTAATAGAGGAGTAATTATGAAAATAAAAAAAATACTAAGACTTAGCCTAATACTTGCCCTAATTCCCTTCTTAAAGGCAAGCGCTGATCAAGATCTTTTAGACATTAGAGAAATTAGGGGAGATAAAAACTACTTTGCTGACCTCTTACTTGATAATGACCTAATGGGTCTAAGCTATAAGCAAAAAGAAGAGGCGGAAGAGGTAACTAAATCTTATGAAGAAGAAAGTACAGTTTTATCAGCTGATCCAATCTTTGAAGAATTTGAGGGTAAGGTATTCGTATTCTCATCAGGGGCAGGGGCCTGGTCTACTGGATTGGAATTTACAGATGGCCTAGGTAACTTCGACATTAAATTTCATGATAGTGATGGCAACCACATATACCTTGCAGAAGGTAGGGGTAGGTTTGTAGTAGATCAGAAGGTTGACGATACCTGCTATATCCTAAGATTAGAAGATTATGAAACTACAACTCCAACTGGGACTATAGATTACGATGGAGTATTAGAGAAAGAATATATGGAATATCCTCATGGACTACAAAACCAAGATGGGACAGGCTTAAATGAGAAATATACCCTATATTTTCCTCACAGAAAAAGGTCTCAGATGAGTGATCAGTTAAATCAGTGGCCATTTTATAGTCCATATATAGATGAATACGAATCTAGAATCTTTATGATAGTAAATAATGAAATGATATATCCATTCTTAGAGCATATAGAATAAAATAATTAGAAAATAATTTTCAATAAATTCCATAAATTAATCATTTTTAACAAACTTAGTTTAATTTATGGAAAAAGACTTTTATTAAATCTCAAAATAGTGTATAATTAAGTCACAAAAACATTATAACGTTTTCATTTTATTGAAAATTTTAAGGGAGGAAAAATGAAAAGTAAATTAAAAGCTTTGATGGTTTTAGGCCTAGCAGGAATTTTGGCTTCTTGTGGAGGATCTAAAGATAAAAAGGATGAAAATGCTGAAGTAGATCCTAAAGAGGTAAAAGCAACCTTAACTGTCCAAGTAGAAAAAGATTGGATGGACCATTATGAGAAGGCTGCACAAAGGGTTAAAGAAAAATACCCAGATGCAACCATAGAATTTAAAACAACAGGTGCCTTTGACCACCTAGAAATAATAGATGCGACAGATGCCAACAACAAAGACGTTGCAGACTTATTTGCAATTCCTGCTGATAGACTTTATGGACTAGTAGGAAATGATATTCTATCAGCAATAGATTCTAAAAAATTAGCAGATGAAATTGGTGGTTGGGATAACTTTGATGAGGGTATTGGTGGAAACTTCAATATAGACGGAGAATATTTTGCCTTTCCATATAATATAGAAACTCTAATTACCTATGTAAATAAGAAAAACGCTGAAAGTAAGGGAGTAGACTATTCTAAACCAATGGATATAGCAGAAGTAGCTGATGAATCTACAATCCTATTTCCTGCCTTTGATGCATGGTATGGTGTAGCAGCTACAAATGCTAGCGAAATTGAACTATTAGGACAAAAAGAAGATGGCACCCTTTACTCAGACTTTACCAGTGAATGGGATGATCTAGGAGCTGATAAACAAGCAACAGTAAAAGCCCTATATGAGTATTGGAAAAAACACAATGACAATGGTGATGAATTATTCGACCCAGATGCAGGTTGGGGATATATAGATAAAGAAATTACAACAGGTGGCGGTGGAGTAGCCCGTCTTGGTGGCCCTTGGGATGCTGCAACAATTAGTGAACAAGCAGGAGAGGGTAACCTAGAAATTCTTCCAATCAGCCAACTAACCATAGCAGGCAAGCCATTTACCCACTGGCAAGGTGGTTGGGGACTAGCAATGAATGCTAGAATTGAAGAAGATGCTTCAAAGGTAGCTATAGCAGAAGAGATGATAAAACAAATTGTAAACCCAGAATTTGCTATAGACCTATACAAATCTACAGGTAAGATTTTAGAAAATGTATCTAAAGAAACCTATACAGAATCTGAAATAGATGATACAGATAAGGCTATCATAGAAGCTACTATAGACTCATATGAAAAAGCTCAAGCTAGACCATTATTTAAAGAATGGGGCGATGTATGGGATACCTATAAAAATGCTATTCTTTCATGGAACTCTACAAAACCAGCCAATGAAAAAGAAGCTTACAATGAATTAAAGGCATCATTTGATGCTATGATGGCAAATTTTAACTAATATTTAGGAAGGTCTTTTATAGACCTTTCTTTGACATTATGAATCATATTAAAAAAAGAAGAAAAGAATTTTTAATGAAAATTCTAATAATATCTGCTATCCTTATTTTAAATTTGGCTATAGAAGCATTATTTTTAAGTAAGGATAGGGATATTTTTATTAACTTACAAAAGATAAACCAGGATTTAAGTTTTAAAGATTATATTAATTCGGTATTATTTAATTTTATAATTCAAATTCTAAATCCACTTCTTATATCACTATATACATTTTTCACCATAGACAAATACGGGATAAACTTCTTTTACAAACTTTTTTTTGCAGGAGCAACCCTTATTAGTTTAGTTAACATGTTGTTTCAATTTAGACTAGGGTCTATATTCTATTATATAGGCCTTATCTTAAATTTTATATTATTAATAGTTATAGCCAAAGGCGAAAGGATAGAAGGATGAAGTATGAAAAAAAACTTGTTGATGATTTAGGTAATACTTATCCAAGAAAAAATGAATATATAATAGATCTTTTAGATAAGGGTGAGGCTAGTAAGATATCCTATAAAGACCACCCTTATACGAAAAAAGTAAATGAGTATGAGAAAAAGAAAAAAGAGCTTTTAAAAAAGGCTGATCAACTAGCAAAGAGTGATGATAACTATAAGCTAGATAAAAAATATTTAAGAGATCTTCATTATAGGAAATTTGTAGCAAACTTCATGAAAAACTTTTATGAAGAAAATAAGGAACTTTCCTATGATAGTAACCTAGATTATAAACTAAATAGCCTTGACTATGAGAGAATTCCAAAAATTATAGAAAATGATCTTAGATTAA
>JAPJPH010000083.1 GCA_030825745.1 Anaerococcus sp. | reverse complement strand
GTATGATACAGAAAGTATTGCAGAAATAAAAGAAGACTTTGATATGTTTTTTGATATAGGTATAGAAATTAAACAAGAAGATATAAAAAATATAAAAAAGAAAGATATAATAGTTGCAAAGCTTGCCAAGCCTTTTGCACCACTTATGTAAGTCCCTGCCAGGGACTTTTTTCTTGCAAATTTTAAAAAAAGAGGATATAATTAAATTAATGTATGGCATATGACCAAACACCGAAAGGAACTGAGATGATAAATCTAAACTATAATTCTAATACACCTTTATATATGCAAATAGTAGATCAAACTAAACAAGCCATAGCAAAGGGTCTATTTAAAGATGGGGATAAGTTTTCATCTGTTAGGGACTTATCTAAAACTTTAATGATAAATCAATCAACTGTATCTAAGGCATTTAAGGAACTTGATAGGTTGGGCCTAATAGAAAGCAAACCCGGTGTGGGTACCTTTATTAAGATAGATCAAAAAAAGATTGAAAAAAACTTAGGTGAGTTTACGGATAAACTAATAGAAGATTTTAAGGAAGCAATTTTTTTAGGGCTAGATAAGGATGAAATAATAGAAATTTTTGAACAAGTTAAAAGGAGCTTAAAATGAAATTTAAAGCAATTAATATTAGTAAATCCTTTGATAATAGGAAAGTCTTAGATAATGTAAGCTTTGAGCTAGAAGAGGCTATGATTACAGGTCTAGTAGGTAGAAATGGGACTGGAAAAACTACCCTACTAAAGATATTATCCCATATCTATAAAGAAGATAAGGGAGATATCCTTATAGGTGATGAAAGTCTAAAATCTAATCCAGGACTAATAAAAAATATAGGATTTTTGCCAGCTACCTTTAACTACTTTGACCAATATAAGCTTAGAAATATTCCAGACTTTTATAAGGCAATATATGATAACTTTAACCAAGACTTTTTCTTTAAAGAAATAAATGAGCTTAGAGTAGATCCTAACCAAGCCATGAGGACTTTTTCTAAGGGAGAGAAGAACATTATAGGTCTAGTTACTATGCTGGCAAGTGGGGCAGATATTTTATTTTTAGATGAGATTTTAGATGGTATGGATGTTATAAATAAGGGTAGGATAATCAATTATTTACTAGATGCTAAGGAAAATGGTAAAAGTATCCTAACCAGCTCCCATATTCTAGAAGCCCTTTCTGGTATTTGTGATAATATTTTTTATCTAAGAAATACTGGGATTCTTGAAGATATTTCTATGGAAAATAGTAAGAAGTTAAGCAAGGTACAGATAGTTTTTAAAGATAAAATTCCAAATGAAATTAAAGAATCCTTCATTATCCTATCTCAAATTGGTAGAGTAGCCCAAATTTTGATAAATTTAGATAAAGAAAAAGTAAATTTACTCTTAGATAGGGATGATATAATCCAATATGATTTTCTAGATCCAAAGATTGAAGATTACTTTTACCTAGAAGCAGGAGGCAAATATGTTGGATAATTTTAAAAAACTCCTTAGATTAACATGGATGAGATTTTCTATTTGGATAATCTTGATATTTACATTCTTAACTATAATAAGTCAAGTTAATCTAATAAATAATATTAAATATGACTATGATAGCTTTATAGAGGCAAATAATACCATTAGAAGAGATTTATCCTTAGATGAATATCCAAAAGATTATAAGATCGATGATAAATTTCTAATAGAAAATGATAAAGTTGCCAATGAATATAAAAATAAGTATAAGCTAAAAAGATATTATGAGCTTGATAAGATGAGTTTAGGACAAAGAGATGATTATAACCAGTATATATATAATAAAAACTTAGAAAAGAAGGATATGAGTTTAAATATAGTTGACGATATTTATAGGAAAACTACTGGGGGAAAGATTGGTGTAAATGATTATATAAAAATAATAATAATCCCTGTTATTATATTTATAATTATTTTTTCCATATCTATAACAAGCTTAGAAAAATCTCTAAACTTTTATGAATTTACAAAAATGCTACCATGGAAAAATAAAGATGAGCTTTTTATGAAGTCATTTTTAAGTTTCCTATTTGGATGTTTAATATTTATAATAAATATCCTCATTATGCTAGTAGAATTGAAAAGTTCAGGTTTTTCATCTGCATTTACCTTAAAATCGGACTATATAACCATATTTAGGTATTTGCTTATATTTTTAGCTACATCTGTCTTATCAACATCCCTAGGTTATATAGCAGGAAATTTCCTGGGGCACCTAGGCCTTTTACTTATTGTATTTTTGGGGATTACACTAATAGTAGGAAATGTAGAATTACTCGTATCCCTATTTTATGAACCTACAAGTGGTGTGATACTTGATCATTACGATAAATTCATTCAATCTAGCAATGACTTTATTAAAAGCCTAGTATCCCTAACTAATTTTAATCAAACATCCCTTGGATCTATCCTAGCCTTATTTATAATAAGCTTCCTTGCAAGCTTACTTGCAATAAGAACGAATAAGGATAAGTATTCAGAAAAAGCAGGATATATGATATTAAATCCTATAATAGCTAAGTTTTGTAAGCTACTTGCCTCTATTACCCTAGCTAATTTAATAAGCTCCTTGGTTAGTGGAGTATTTACTGAAAATCTAGGATTAATAAATATAATAATATTTGGATTAAGCTTATTGATAAGCTTTAAATTCTTTGATATTCTATTTAATATAGAACTAAAATTTTAGGGGGGATTATGTCAAAAGATAGGTTAAGCTGGCAGGAATATTTTATGAAACTTGCTCAAAATGTAGCTATGAGAGGAACTTGTGATAGGGCCTATGTCGGTTGTGTATTGGTAAATGATGAAAATAGGATTATATCAACTGGTTACAATGGGTCCATAAAAGGAAATCCCCACTGTGATGAAGTAGGTCATACTATGAGAGAGGGACACTGCATAGCAACAATCCATGCTGAGATGAATGCTATTTTATATTGTGCCAAGGAAGGGATTCCTATAAAGGGGGCTACTTGCTATGTAACCCACTTTCCATGCCTAAATTGCACCAAGTCCCTAATTCAAGCGGGAATTAAACAAATATACTACCATGAGGCCTATAGGGTAGATGATTATGCTATAACCCTGCTTGATAAAAATGGTATTGGATATGAAAAAATATAAAAATATCCTGGCTAGTGATTTTGATGGAACACTTTTTATAGATAAAAAATTAAAAGAAAATGATATAAGAGCTATAAAAGATTTCCAAAATGAGAATTGCCTATTTGGTATAGTGACAGGAAGAAGTTTCGCTTATTTAAAAGAAGACCTAAATGATTATATTAAATGTGACTTTTATGTATTGTCAAATGGCGCCTTAATCTTAGTCAAAGAAGACGATGATCTAAAAGAGATTTTTAGAAGAACTTTAAAATCAAGTGAAGTTAGAGAAATAATAGAATTTTACAAAAAGGATTCTCAAGTAGATAAGATAAAAATCTTTACAAAGGATACTTCCTATGACATTTCTGATGATTTTATATCAGATGATAATGTTTTATCTATAGGCCTATATATCAACTCAGAGATTAGAAAATATAAAGAAGACAAATTTTCTTATCACCCAAGTATAGGGGTCTATGACATTACCACAAAAAATATAAATAAACAAATGGGTATAGATATTATAAAAGAATATTATGAGTTTCAAAAAGATATCTATGCTATAGGTGATGACCTAAATGACCTAGAGTTTTTAGAAGGGACTAGCCTTTCTTATACCCTTGATCATGTCAAAGATAAAAGGGTTAGTAAAGCAGCATCTTTTAGGGTAAAAAGCATAGGTGATCTGATAGATGAGATAAGGAGGGTATAAATGAAGTATTCAACAGATGGTAGCCAGTACCATATAGGAATAAAAGAAAATGATGTAGGTAGGTATGTCCTTTTACCAGGAGATCCAAAAAGATGCGAAAAAATTGCTGCATATTTTGATAATCCTAAAAAAGTAGGGGACAATAGAGAATATGTAACCTATACAGGATATTTAGATGGTCAAAAGGTATCAGTAACATCTACTGGAATTGGTGGCCCTTCTGCAGCTATAGCATTAGAAGAGTTAGCTAATATAGGAGCTGATACTTTTATAAGGGTTGGAACTTGCGGGGGCATTAGAGAAGATGTCAAAAGTTCTGATATAGTTATAGCTCAGGCTGCTATTAGGGCTGAGGGGACCAGCAAGGAATATGCTCCAATAGAGTATCCATCAGTCGCTGATTTTGATGTTACACTTGCTTTAAAAAATGCAGCAAACTCCTTAAAGGCAACCTCTCATGTTGGTGTTGTCCAATGCAAGGATTCTTTTTATGGTCAACACTCACCATCAACCATGCCAGTAAGCTATGAACTAGAAAATAAATGGCAAGCCTGGAAGAAGATGGGAACCCTTGCTAGTGAAATGGAATCAGCTGCACTTTTTATAGTAGCTAATTATAGAAAAGTAAGGTGCGGATCTACATTTTTGGTAGTAGCAAACCAAGAAAGAGAAAAAAAGGGACTAGAAAACCCAGTAGTCCATGATACAGACCTTGCTATAAGGGTAGGGGTAGAGGCTATTAGAAAGCTTATAAATGAAGATAAGAAAAAATCATAAAAGAGATCCCTTTTGGAATCTCTTAAAGTTTTGGGATTGTTAAGGGTTCAGAGGCTCAACGTCAATAAAGCAATGTTTTTAGTAAATTAAAAAGAAAAGGGGTTTTTATGAAGTTGTACGTTAACGAAATTATCAGAACAAATAACTTCGAAGATG
>JAPJPH010000082.1 GCA_030825745.1 Anaerococcus sp. | reverse complement strand
ATAAAAAGGCCCATTATATGCTATAATTAACCCATAATGTTTCTTGGGACCTATTATAAAAAAATCAAGGAGAGTATATGAATAATAAAAAAATTGATTTCAAGGATACCAACTATTTGGTTAAAAGCGCAGTTGTTGCAGCTTTGTATGCAGTTTTAACACTTATTGTCCCTATGGCATCATTTGGTCCTATCCAATTGAGGTTTAGTGAGATTATGGTACTTTTAGTATTTTATAATAAAAGATTTATACCAGGACTTGTTTTAGGATGTGCTATTGCTAATTTATTCTCACCAATGGTTATTTTTGATGTTATCTTTGGTACAGCATCATCTTTAGTAGCTTTTATTATGATTACAAAAACTAGAGATTTGTTTAAAGCCTCATTATGGCCAGTTTTACTTGTTATAGTTCCAGCTATAGGAACTTATTTTATTTTAGATAATAGTATAGCCTTATTTATAATGATAGCTCAGTTTATGGCAAGTGAGTTTGTTATGGTAAGTGTAATAGGGGTTATATTATTTAGAAGTTTAGAAAAAAATAAGGGATTTATGACTTACATTTATGAATTCTAATGGATATAAAGATCTAAAAAGAGCATTCCTTTAAAGGAGTGCTCTTATATTTTAGTATTGGTTATTATTTTCAAGGTCTTTCTTTTCATCTTGTTGCTGTTTTTGATATTCTTCTCTTGTTAGGATATCAACTATATTTACTTTGACAGCTTTTACATTTACACCAGTTAGAGTTTTAACTTCATCTTTTATAGTTTTTTCTAGTTGGTTAAATACAGCTTCAGCTTTTTTACCATATTCTAGAACTATTCCTGCTTCTACTAGGGCATCTTTTCCTTGTTGGGTTATGCTAATACCCTTGCTATGGCTATCTTCGTTTGTAAATGTTTTTGCTAATGTATTTAATATTCCACCTTGAAGGTCTAAAACTCCATCAACTTTGTCTACAACTTTTTTAGTTATTTTAGCAAGTACCTTATCACTTACTACATATTCGCTAACTTCACCTGCAAAATTCTCATTTGTATTGTAATTTTCGCTCATTATAATCTCCTTATGTTTAATCTGTATTATATTATTACCCATATAACTAAATCTTATTTAGTTTATCTATGATTTTTTCTATTTCTATTATTTTATCCCTAGCATTGTTCTTATCATCATTTTCAAGTGATTCATATACACAGTGTTCAAGGTGGGCTCTAAGAACTTCTTTATTTATATTTTTTAGTATTGATATGGAGGCCATAATTTGATTAGATATATCTATACAGTATCTATCATTTTCGATCATTTTAATTAAACCGTCGATTTGGCCACCGACGGTTTTTAGTTTCTTTATTGTTTTTTGATTATCAGCGTGCATTATTTGTATTCAATGCCCTTATATTCATATCCTGCATCAGCTATAGCCTTTTCTACTTCATCTTCATTGATAGAACCAAAGTAGCTAACGTTAGCTAGGTGATTATCTAGACTTACATCAACATCTTCTATACCTGAAATTTCTTTTAGAGCCTTTGTTACGTGTTTAGCACAGTTTTCACAGCTCATTCCATCTACATTTACTACCATTTTATTTAAATCACTCATATTTTCCTCCATAATTTTATTTTCTATGATCGGTTGATCCAAGCTATGATCTATTTCATCTTCTCTATTTGTATCAAAGTTTCTTAGTCTTAGTGAATTTAGGCATACAAAAACTGATGATAAACTCATAGCCGCTGCTGCAAACATTGGGTTAAGCCTTATTCCAAAGCTTGGGAAGAGTACTCCTGCTGCTACTGGAATTAGGATTATATTATAAATGAAGGCCCAAAATAGGTTTTCTTTTATAACTCTTAGGGTTTTCTTAGAAAGTTTTATACAACTTACTATATCCATTAGAGAGTCTCTCATTAAGATAACATCTGCAGAGTCTATGGCTATATCAGTACCACTACCTATGGCCATAGCCACATCTGACCTGGCTAGGGCAGGGGCATCATTTATGCCATCTCCGACCATTGATACTTTCTTACCCATTTTTTGTAGTTTGCTTACAACCTTATCCTTATCTTGGGGCATTACTTCAGCAAACTTCTTATCAATATCAAGTTCTTTCCTAATAGCCTCAGCTGTTAGCTCATTATCTCCTGTTACCATGCTAACTTCATAGCCCATTTCTTTGAGGTTTTTGATGGCTTCTTTAGAATCTTTCTTGGCCTTATCAGCTACAGCTATTATTCCGATAACTTCCTTATCATCTGCAAAGTACATGCTAGTCTTTCCTTCTTTAGAGAAGGTTAAGGAATCTTCTTCAAAACTTTTGATATCAAGATTATTTTCATCCATCAGCTTTTTATTACCAGCTAGGTAGGTTTTACCAAATAACCTTGCCCTTATACCAAGACCTGTTAGATTTTCAAAGTCAGTTGAATCTTCTAGGCTTATTCCCTTATCCTTAGCATAGGCTAGGATGGCCCTGCTTAGGGGGTGTTCTGAATCTTTTTCTATACTAGCAGCTATTTTTATAAATTCATCCTCATTTAAAGATGTCTTTATATCTGTAACTTGAGGTTTTCCCTCAGTTATAGTTCCTGTCTTATCAAGTAGAATTGTATCTACCTTGTGTAGGTTTTCCAAACTTTCTGCATTTTTAAATAAGAGATTAAGTTCTGCAGATTTTCCAGTAGAAACCATGATAGCCATCGGTGTAGCTAAACCTAAGGCACATGGACATGATATAACTAGGACTGCTATAGCCATATTTAAGGCAAATTCAAAGCCATAACCAAGTAGGTTCCAAACTATAAAGGTTAGTATGGATATTACTATAACTATTGGAACAAAGATACTAGATACCTTATCTACAAGCTTAGCTATAGGGGCCTTTGATTCATTGGCCTCATTTACCAGGTTAATAATTTGAGATAGGGTTGTATCTTCTCCAACTCTTTGGGCCCTAAATTTAAAGGATCCCTTGGTATTTATGCTGGCAGATATTACCTGATCACCTACACTTGCACTTACTGGTATAGATTCTCCTGTAATTGCAGCCTGGTCTATTAGGCTAGATCCTTCTATAATCTCTCCATCAACTGGAATGGAATCACCTGGTTTTATAAGGATTATATCTCCAACCTTTAGATCTTTTACATCCCTACTTACTTCCTTGCCATCTTCAATAACAGTAGCTGTCTTTGGGGCTAGGTTTATAAGCTTTTCTAGGGATTTTTTGGTATCCTTCTTGCTCCTATCCTCAAAATGTTTACCTAGGGTTATCAAGGTAACTATTACAGCTGCTGCTTCAAAGTAGATATTGGTCCTATATTGGTTAAAGGTTTCAATATCACCTGAACCAAGACCATAACTCATCTTTATAATGGCATATATACCATAAAAGGTAGCTGCAGATGCTCCTAGGGCTACTAGGGTATCCATATTATAGGCTCTATGAGCTAGACCCTTAAAGCCTGATATGAAAAACTTCCTATTTACAAATAGCACTGGTATGGTTAATAAAAATTGTATAAAGGCATTGTTTATGGCACCCTCATTGTGGTTCATAAACTCAGGTAGGCCAAGGCCTATCATATGGCCCATGGATATATACAAAAGGGGAATGGTTAGGGCTATTGATATTTTTAGCCTAGTTGAAGTAGACATCTCCTTAGTAGAAGTATCTTCTATCTTCTCTTTCTCACTTCCCTTTATACTAGCACTATAGCCAATATCTGCAACTGCCCTAATAATATCATCACTAGAGATCTTACTATCATCATAGTTAAGACTCATAGATTCAGTTATAAGGTTTACAACTACATCAGTGGCTCCGGCCTTTTCTGCTGCCTTTTTAACATTAGCCTGACATGCTGAGCAGGTCATTCCGCTAATATCAAAGCGTTGTTTCATTTATACCTCCTTAACACCCATAGGGGGGTGTCAGTGTTATTATATGATAATAAATTCTTAAGTCAAGACATTGATATAAATTATTAATACTGGGTATAAGAGTAATGGTGTGATAGAATAAAGGAGCACACATGCAACGTATAAAAATTATTTTTAAGGGAAGGGTTCAAGGTGTTGGATTTAGATATACTTCATCTAGGATAGCTAATAAACTCTCATTAACTGGAAGCGTTGAAAATCTCTATGATGGGGATGTATTATTATATATTCAAGGCCCTGATGACCTAATAAATCGATTTCTCGATGAAATTAACAATCAAAGATTTATAAGAATAGATAAAATGGATATTACAGATGTTGATCTAGTAAAGGGGGAGGATAAGTTTATTATTTTAAATTAGGGTGACAAAATATATGTTTCGTTATATACTAATGCTATGAGATTAAAAAGCAAATTAAGTAAGGCAGCTGCAAAATTTGTCAGATTTGCCTTAAAAACAACAAATCATAAGGCTACTAGCCTTCCAGGCATGGTCGCCTTAAAAATTGATAAAGATGTACTAAAAGAACTTTCTAAGAATACTAAGTTTATTTTTGTAAGTGGAACAAACGGAAAAACCATGACAACTCACTTTCTTACAAATATATTAAGGGAGAAATATGAAATGGTATTTACCAACGAGTCAGGGTCAAATATGATTCAAGGTATTGCCACAACTCTTCTTGATAATAAAAGTGATGTAAATTCTGTTGCGGTTTTAGAGGTTGATGAAGCTAATCTAGTAAAAATAGCTAGTTATTTGAAAGCAGATTATGTAGTATTTACAAATATATTTAGAGATCAGATGGATAGGTTTGGTGAGATATATAAT
>JAPJPH010000081.1 GCA_030825745.1 Anaerococcus sp. | reverse complement strand
TTCTTCTGTAGTATATAAACTAGCAAATACCATCCTTATAACCCAAAAGAATATAATATCATAGCCTGTTACCAGGATATCTGTTGGGAAGAAATAGTCATACTCTTCATTTTCATCTGGCCAACCTAGGGTTGCAAATGGCCATAGGGCTGATGAAAACCAGGTATCTAGGGTATCCTCGTCTTGGCTAACGTGAACTCCATTTAGCATACCATTTTCATCTGGTTCATCTTCTGATACTATAATTTCTCCATCATCTGTATAAAATACTGGAAGTCTGTGACCCCACCAAAGTTGTCTGGATATGGTCCAGTCCCTTATGTTATTTAGCCAGTTCATGTAGGTTTTAGATAGGGAATCTGGTATCAATTTTAAATTTCCACTTTCATAGGAATCTATACACATTTTGGCAAATTCATCCATCTTTACAAACCATTGTTTAGATATCAATGGTTCTATAGCAACCTTGCTTCTTTCAGAATAACCAACTGCATGCTCTATTTTTTCTATTTTTAATAAATAACTACTCTCATCTAGGTCTTTAACTATTTGCTTTCTAGCCTGATACCTATCAAGGCCAGTATATTTTTCATAGCCTTCTACTATATGAGCTGTTGTATCCATGATTATACATTGACCTAGATCATGTCTTGCTCCAACTTCAAAGTCGTTAGGGTCATGGCTTGGGGTAATCTTTACTGCCCCTGTACCATATTCCATGTCCACATAGGAATCTTCTATTAGTGGGATTTTTCTACCAACTAGTGGCAAGATTAGGTTCTTGCCTATCTTATCTTTAAATCTAGAATCCTCTGGATTTACTGCTACTGCCAAGTCCCCAAGCATGGTTTCAGGTCTAGTTGTAGCTATAGTTATATAATCATCACTATCTTCAAAGAAGTATTTGATATACCAAAGTGATCCCTCTTGGTCCTTATGGTAAACTTCTGCATCAGATATGGCAGTTTCTGCCTCAGGATCCCAATTTACTATCCTATTGCCCCTATAAATTAGACCATCATCATACATTTTTTTAAATACTCTTTTGACAGCCTTGGTTAGATTATAATCCATGGTAAAGGAATCATGCTCCCAATCACAAGAAACTCCAATAGTCCTTAATTGTTTTTTAATGGTTCCCCCATATTTATTAGTCCAATCCCAAGCATGGTCTAAAAACTCATCTCTGGTCAAATCTTTTTTACTTATTCCTTCATTTCTAAGTTTTTCAACAACCTTACTTTCTGTAGAAATAGAGGCATGGTCTGTTCCAGGTATCCATAGGCTTTCAAAACCTGCCATCCTCTTATAACGGATAATTATATCTTGGATAGTGTTATTTAGAGCATGGCCTAGGTGAAGCTGACCTGTTACATTTGGTGGTGGCATCACAATGCTAAAGGGTTTTTTATCCTTGTTTACCTTGGCTTTAAAATATCCCCCATCTTCCCATTTTTTATATATATCTTTTTCAAATTCACTTGGATTATATTTAGTTTCCATTGTATCTCCTTTTTGCTAATAAAAAAAGGCAGTAACGACATAGGACGATTTATCGCGTTACCACCTAATTTCCTTGATTTATCAAGACTCTTATCTGTACTCATGCGTACCACATAGACTTATTAAAAAGCAACCTTCACTAGCTAGTACTAGAGATTTCCACCAACCATCTCCTCTCTGTAAGCCTATATCTACCTACTCCTCTTTTATAGTCTTTATTAATATTATTATATTATTATCCTAAGTAAAGTCAACATTTGATTTTAAAATATGCAAACGTTTATTTATTCATTTTATGCATATTACTCATAACTTGTCATATTTATTATATTTTAATATATGATATTTGTATATCTAGTTAATCTTTTTTTTGGAAAATATTTTCATTTGTAATATTTTTTGTTATAATATAATTAGAATCAATGAAAGGAGTAAGGTAATTTGCAAATATACATATTTTCAGATACTGCAGGTCTTGCTATATCAGAGCTAGTTACTTTTACTATGGCAAAGTTTGATACTGAATACAAGGAAAAAACTTTCTCCCAGGTCAGAAGCAAACTAGAGCTAGAAAATATATTAGGGTCTTTAGATATTGAAAATTCATTTATTTTTTACTCATTCCAGGATTTAACCTTAAGTTTATACATAAAAGATTTTGTAAGTGAAAGAAAAATCCCATATGTAGACTACCTTGCCTACTCTATAGATAGGGTGAAAAATATGATGAATCTACCTATAAATACTAAAAGCATTTTTATAGCCTCCTATTCATCTGACCAATATAGAAGGTTGGATGCCTTGGATTTTGCCGTCAAATTTGATGATGGAGCTGATTTTAGGGGACTTAAATATTGTGACCTAGCCCTAATAGGAGTATCTAGATCATCAAAGACCCCCCTATCTATGTATTTGGCAAGTAAAGGTCTTAAGGTATCTAACATTCCCCTAATTATCGATTCAGTAGTTCCAAGAGAGCTTTTTGAAATAGACCCAAGAAGAATTATTGGCCTAACTATTGATAAAGATTTGCTAAAAAAATTAAGGGATGAAAGACTCAAAAGCCTAAAACTTTCAAATGACTCTAGGTATTCTAGTATAGAGAGAATCAGCAAAGAATTAAATTTTGCCCTTGATATTTTCTATGATCTAGATTGCAAGGTTATCGATGTATCCTACAGGTCTATAGAGGAAACATCAGAAATTATTATCAATCATTTATACAAATATAAGTTGATAGAAAGGAAAGAAAATGAGTAATAAGTACGTATATGATTTTAACGAAGGCGATATGTCAATGAGATCTCTCCTAGGTGGCAAGGGTGCTAACCTAGCAGAAATGACATCTATGGGTATTAATGTTCCTTATGGCTTTTGTGTAACTACTGAAGCTTGCTCAAGATTTTATGAAGAAGATCAAAAATTATGGGCTGACCTACATGATGAAATAAGCGCCCATATCAAAACCTTAGAAGAGACAAACCAAAAAACCTTTGGTGATGATGAAGATCCTCTTTTAGTATCAGTTAGAAGTGGAGCTCCTATTTCCATGCCTGGTATGATGGATACCATCCTAAACCTAGGTTTAAATGATAAGGCAGTTTTAGGCCTTGCTAAAAAAACTAACAACCCTAGATTTGCCTATGACTCTTATAGAAGATTTATTCAAATGTTTTCTGATGTTGCTATGGGAATTAATAAAAACAAGTTTGAAAAGGTTCTTACAGCAAAAAAAGAAGAAAAAAATGTTAAAAATGATACCGAACTAAATGAAGATGACCTTAAAGATGTGGTTGAAAAATATAAAGAAGTTTATAAAAAAGAACAAAACGAAGATTTCCCACAAGATCCTAGAGACCAATTAGATAAGGCAATATCAGCTGTATTTGCCTCATGGAATAATGAAAGAGCCATCTATTATAGAAAAATTAATGAAATAGATGATAGCATGGGAACTGCAGTAAACGTTCAAACCATGGTATTTGGTAACATGGGTGATACATCTGGAACTGGTGTAGCATTTTCTAGAAACCCAGCTACTGGTGAAGATAAACTATTTGGCGAATACCTAATCAATGCCCAAGGCGAGGATGTAGTTGCAGGAGTTAGAACTCCAGTTGAAATATCAAAACTTAAAGAGATGCTACCAGATATTTATGATGAATTTTATAAGACAGCTAAAACCTTAGAAAATCATTACAAAGACCTCCAAGATATGGAATTTACTATCCAAGAAGGAAAGCTTTTCCTACTCCAAACTAGAAATGGTAAGAGAACTGCCCAAGCAGCTGTAAATGTAGCAGTGGATATGGTTAATGAGGGTCTAATAGATGAAAAAGAAGCAGTTAAAAGATTAAATCCAAAAGACCTAGATGGCCTACTTCATCCTACCTTTACCAAAGAGTCCTTAGAATCTAATGAAATGATAAGCAAGGGTCTAGCAGCATCTCCTGGAGCAGCTGTTGGTAAAATTGCTTTTTCTGCCAAAGAAGCAGCTCTTAGAACAAAAAATGGCGAGGATGTTATCCTAGTTCGTGAAGAAACCTCTCCAGAAGATCTAGAGGGTATAGTATCTGCCAAGGGTATCCTAACTGCTAGGGGTGGTATGACAAGCCATGCTGCTGTAGTTGCTAGGGGTATGGGTAAATGCTGTGTAGCTGGAGCTGGAGAAATCCATGTAGATGAAGATGAACAAACTCTAAGAGTAGGAGATAAAGTATATACATCAGAAGATACTATCTCCATAGATGGCTCAACAGGTTTTATATATATAGGTTCTCTTGCCACCCAACCTCCACAACTAGAAGGTGCCTTTGAAACTTTTATGGGCTATGTAGATAAGTATAGAGATATGAAAGTAAGGACAAACGCTGATACTCCTGTAGATGTTAAAAAAGCCCTAGAATTTGGTGCTGAGGGTATAGGATTATGTAGGACTGAGCATATGTTCTTTAAAGAAGATAGGATCTTCCAAGTAAGAAAGATGATCCTAGCCAAAGACCTAGAAACTAGACAAGCTGCCTTAGATAAAATCCTACCAATTCAAGAAGATGACTTCTATCAAATATATTCTCTAATGAAAGAAAGACCAGTAACTGTTAGACTACTAGATCCACCTTTACATGAGTTTTTACCTAGAGAAGATGAAGAGATAGTTGAACTTGCCCTAGAACTTGAAGTAGAACCTGCTAGGGTTAGAGAAAGAATAAATGAGCTTGCAGAAGTAAATCCAATGCTTGGATTTAGAGGTCTAAGACTTGCTGTAATATATCCAGAAATAGCTAGAATGCAAGCTCGTGCTATAATAAAAGCTGCTATCCATTGT
>JAPJPH010000080.1 GCA_030825745.1 Anaerococcus sp. | reverse complement strand
ATTTTTATCTCTTCATTTATTTTAATAAGATCATCTATAAGTTTGTCATTAACCTTAGAAAAATTTTCCCTAAGGGCAAAGGATTCTAATTCATAGATTAAGGGATATATATCTTTGACTCTTTCTACCCTAATTGGAGCAACGACAGTCCATTTATTAGCCTTACTAATAACTAGACCCTCATTTTCAAGCATTAAAATAGCTTCTCTAACTGGAGTTCTAGATATGCCTAACTCATCTGATAGGTCATTTATTTTTAACCTAGTATAAGGTAAAAGCTTACCATCAACAATCGCATCATGAATTATTTGATAGGCTTCATCCTTAACAAAGGTTCTAGTAATTCTACTATTGTCTATATCTGTCATATTTTCCTTCCTAAAATCTTTTAAATATCTTATATAATATATTTGACAATATAAAAAAATCAATTTATAATTATAGTGATATATCACATATTACATACTTTTATTATACACAAAAAAAATTTTTTGTAAAAGTTTGTAAAAATATCACATGTGATAGAATTTAGACAGAAAGGATGATATTTTGGAAGAGCTTTATAATATTGTAGAAAACGATACAACAGGCAAAAAAAAGGCATCTTTGGATTTTATAAACGAGGATACAGTTAATATTGCTTATAATTTTCACAAAAGTTTTCCAGGTTATGAGAAAACTCCCCTAGTTAGTTTAAAAAATCTAGCTAAACAAGCAGGCGTTAGCGATATTTTCGTAAAAGATGAATCTAAAAGATTTGGCTTAAATGCCTTTAAGGTACTTGGAGGGTCATTTGCTATAGGCAAGTACATAGCAGAAAAGTTAGATATGGACATAAATGATCTCCCATTTGAAAAAATGATTTCAGATGAAATTAGGCAAAAGCTAGGAGATATTACTTTTGTAACTGCAACTGATGGCAACCATGGTAGAGGGGTAGCTTGGACTGCAAATAAATTAAAGCAAAAATGCGTTGTTATAATGCCTAAGGGATCATCCTTTGAAAGACGTGATAATATAAGGGCCCTAGGTAGTGAGTGTGACATAATGGATGATCTAAACTATGATGAGTGTGTAAGACTTGCCAATAAATACGCCGAAGAAAAAGGTTGGGTTATGGTCCAAGATACAGCTTGGGAAGGATATGAGAAGATCCCAACATGGATTATCCAAGGATATGCTACTTTAGCTAAAGAAGCTTATGATAGTTTACTTGAATTAAATGAGAAGGTTACACATATCTTCCTTCAGGCCGGAGTTGGATCCTTTGCAACAGGTGTTACTGGATTTTTCTCATCTATTTATGAGGGAGATGAAAAACCACTTATAGGAATAGTTGAACCAGAAGCTGCTAACTGTAATTATAAAACAGCTAAGGCTAATGATGGCAAGATCCACAATGTCACTGGTGATATGAATACTATAATGGCAGGATTAGCTTGTGGAGAGCCAGTAACAGTGGGATACCCAGTTTTAGACTCTTATGCAGATTATTTCTTATCAGTTCCAGATAGGGCGGCAGCTAGGGGTATGAGAATTCTATCTTCTCCGCTTAAGGATGATACAAGGATAATTTCGGGAGAATCAGGAGCAGCAGCCTTTGGTGCTATAACTGAAATCCTACAAAGAGATGACCTAAAAGAATTAAAAGAGACATTAAAACTAGATGAAAATTCTAAAATCCTCTTTATATCAACAGAGGGTGATACAGACTACAAGCACTTTTTAAGAGTTGTTTGGGATGGTCTATATTCAAATGAACAAGAACACAATTATACAATACAAAGATAAAAATAAGGAGAATAAAAATGAGCGAAAAAATACTTAAATTAATTGAAGAGTTAGAACAATTTGACCATAAAAACCTATACCAAGATGATTTCTTCCATACATGGGATAAAAGCCAAGATGAATTAATGGCAATTTGGAAATTGGCAGACATCCTAAGAGCTATGAGAGAAGAGAATATCTCACCAAAAATATTTGATTCAGGTATTGGTATTTCATTATTTAGAGATAACTCAACTAGAACAAGATTCTCATTTGCTTCAGCTTGTAACCTACTAGGTCTTGAGGTGGCTGACTTAGATGAAGGAAAAAGTCAAATAGCCCATGGTGAAACAGTAAAAGAAACTGCAAACATGATTTCATTTATGGCTGATGTTATTGGTATAAGAGATGACATGTATATAGGAAAAGGCTATAAATACATGAAAGATTTCTCTGATTATGTAAAAGAAGGCTATGAAGATGGAGTTTTAGAACAAAGACCAACACTTGTAAACCTTCAATGTGATATAGACCATCCAACCCAAGCTATGGCAGATTTACTTCATGTAATCCATGAATTTGGCGGAATTGAAAACCTAAAGGGTAAAAAAGTTGCTATGACATGGGCTTACTCACCATCATATGGTAAACCACTTTCAGTACCACAAGGTATTTCTGGATTATTTACTAGACTTGGTATGGATGTAGTCCTAGCTCACCCAGAAGGATATGAAATAATGCCAGAAGTAGAAGAGATAGCAAAGAAAAATGCAGAAGAATTTGGTGGATCATTTACAAAAACAAATTCTATGGAAGAAGCCTTTAAAGATGCTGATATAGTTTATCCAAAAAGCTGGGCTCCATTTGCAGCCATGGAAGAGAGAACTGAACTTTATGCAAACAATGATAAAGCTGGTATAGATGAACTTGAACAAAGACTATTAAAACAAAATTCAGAGCATAAAGACTGGGCAGCTACAGAAGAGATGATGAAGCTAACAAAAGATGGCAAGGCCCTATACATGCACTGCCTACCTGCTGATATTACAGGATTATCAACCGAAGAGGGAGAAGTAGATGCATCTGTATTTGATAGATATAGAATTCCACTATACAAAGAAGCTAGCTACAAACCATATATAATAGCAGCTATGATCTTTATGCAAAGAATAGAAAATCCAGAAGCTAAACTAAAAGAATTAGTTGAAAAAGCTACAAAAAGACTAGATAACTAAGAATATATAAAGAGAGGGTAAGATGAGCGAATTTAAAAATATTGACTTTGACCAAATAAAAGAAAAAGCAAGTGAATATAAAGAAGACATGGTAGCCTTCCTAAGAGATTTAATTAAACTTAAGGGAGAATCCTGTGAAGAGGGAGATAAGGCTAGAAGAATAAAAGAAGAGATGGAAAAACTAGGATTTAACAAGGCTTGGATAGATAAACAAGGTAATGTCCTAGGAGAAATGGGAGAGGGTAAAAGACAAATAGGTTTTGATGGTCATATAGATACAGTAGGTATAGGAAACATTGAAAACTGGGATTTTGACCCATATGAAGGATTCGAAGATGAGCTTTTAGTAGGTGGTCGTGGAGGAAGTGACCAACTAGGTGGACCAGTATCTGCTGTATACGGAGCTAAAATCCTAAAAGACCTAGGTTACTTAAATGATGAATACAGAGTCCTAGTTACAGGAACAGTACAAGAAGAAGACTGTGATGGTAACTGTTGGTTATACATGATAGAAGAAGAAAATATAAAACCAGAATTTGTAGTATCAACAGAGCCAACAGATGGTGGAATATATAGGGGTCAAAGAGGAAGAATGG
Source organism: Anaerococcus sp. (assembly GCA_030825745.1). GTDB lineage: Bacteria > Bacillota > Clostridia > Tissierellales > Peptoniphilaceae > Anaerococcus. The sequence goes on along the minus strand of JAPJPH010000080.1, from coordinate 1,279 downwards.
AAATAAGAGTTGATGTTAAGGGTGTATCATGCCACGGATCAGCTCCAGAAAGAGGAGAAAATGCTATCTATAAAATGGCAGATATCCTAAAAGAAATCGAAGCACTAAATGAAAACCCAGCTAATGATGATGTAGAAATAAAGGGTCTTGTAAAGATGCTTGATGAAAAATATAATCCTGAATATAAAGAAGCAAACTTTTTAGGACGTGGAACTGTAACAACAAGTCAAATATTTTTTACATCTCCATCTAGATGTGCTGTAGCTGATTCATGCTCTATCTCCCTAGATAGAAGAATGACAGCAGGTGAAACATGGCAATCATGTATCAAAGAAATAGAAGATTTACCATCAGTTAAAAAACATGGAGCCAAGGTATCCATGTATAATTATAAGAGAGCAAGTTGGACAGGACTTGAATATGAACAAGAAGCCTACTTCCCAACTTGGGTAATACCGGAAGATCATATAGTAACTAAGGCTTTAGAAGATGCCTACAAGAGCCTATATGGAAATGAAAGAATATCACCAAAAATAGCCAAAGAAGAAGAAAAGAGAAAGAACCGTCCACTAACAGATAAATGGACTTTCTCAACAAATGGTGTAGCTATAATGGGTAGACACAATATCCCAGTTATAGGATTTGGACCAGGAGCAGAAGACCAAGCTCATGCACCAAATGAAGTAACTTTCAAAGATGACCTAGTAACTTGTGCAGCAGTATATGCAGCCCTACCACTAGTTTATACTGAAAATAACTAAAAAATTAAAGTAAGCCCTAGGGTTATACCTAGGGGCTTACCTTTATAATTTTTATAAAGGAGCAAAAAATGAGTGAATACATGCGTCCCATTGATTTTGAAAAATTAATAAGGTGGGCTTTAGAAGAATATAAAAACGAGGGTTCCATATTCTCCTTATCTGAGAAAAAGTTCTACAGACCAAAAACTGGGAAAACGTTAGTAACATCTTTTGGAGAAGAAATATCAACTCCAATAGGCCCAGCTGCAGGACCTCACACCCAACTTGCCCAAAATATAATTACAAGCTACCTAGCAGGATCTAGGTATATTGAGCTAAAAACTGTTCAAATAATGGATGGGGAAGATATCATGAAAGAAATCCCAAAACCATGTATTATAGCAGAAGATGAAGCCTACAATTGTGAGTGGTCCACAGAACTTAGAGTAGATCAGGCCTTAGAAGAATATATAAAGGCTCATATAGCTTTAATTGTATTAGCAAAAGAGCTTAATATCTCAGATAAAAAAGATTTTATC
>JAPJPH010000002.1 GCA_030825745.1 Anaerococcus sp. | reverse complement strand
GTTATTATTTCATTCATTGTTTGCTCCTAAATTTTTGTACTAAAAAAGCGACTACTTTCGTAATCGCTTAATTCTTATATGCTTAATTTATATAAAGCTAATTGATTTAAAGAAATACCTTCATCTTCAGCTTCTTCTGCAAGTTTTTTATGCAAAGATTTAGGTAATCTTAAATTAAATTTACCTGAATACGTCTTATCAACTGGTTCTGGAATTTTCTCTTCATCTTCAATCATTATTTCTAAATTGCTTTTTAGAATTTCCATTACTAGATTATAACACTCTTCAAGTGTGTCCCCGTCTGCCCTTACTTCTGGTATTTCTTGAACTTGCCCAAAGTAATAATCTCCATCCTCATCTTTAACTTTATGAATTTTAACATTCCAAGGTAAAGATAAATAATAATTTAATTCTCTCATTAGCACGTATTTGACTAGTCTAGGGGAAGTCAATCCTCCCCTTCTAGTATTTTTAGTAAATCTTCAACTTGATATTTCTTCACTGGATTTCTAGCTAAAACTAAGTTGAAAACTTTACCATCTGATTTTCTTTTGAAAACTTGATGACTACCAGCATTAGAATTTCTTTTTTCAAATCCTTCCCAATTTAATACTTTTTCAATTTCGTCCGGACTTATATTATTGGGGCTAGTCTTCATCTTCTTGATAAGCTTATCTTTTTTAGTCAAATACTTTTCACCTCCTGTTATTATAGTACTATATATAGTATCATTTGTCAACTTAAAATGTTATCCAAGGTCTAGTATCACCAGTTAGCTTCCTATAAGCAACATATCTCCTTTTTTTACCCCATGAAATATAGGATATCCATCTATAGCCATCTGCTTCATATACGCTATCATAATTAATCTTAGATCCCATTGGGTAAATTGCAACGATAGCAGCATTTGTGTTTGCGTCTGATCTAACGTTACAAGCTGTTTGAGTTATACCATGCCAGTTTTCATTTTTTATAAATTTTTTAGTTCCATTTGTATTTCTAGGCTTGCTTACTGTAGGTTTAGAACTACCAGGATATCTAGGTCTAAAATATCTTTCATTCCAAGATCTTTGTCTATCCAAAAAATAATCAATAGTATCAATATCATTGTATGATATACCATTATTTGTATAATTTGAATGGACTATCCCGTCTTTCTTGTAAAACATTCCTGTGTGCCCACCAGCTCCTGCACTTGTGCCTTCTCCTCCTCTTATGAAAATATCACCAGGTTTGACATCTTTATAGCTATATATCTCATCTAAATACTTTCCTTTTAATTTAAATAAAGTTTCTGTATTTCCTATGGACATATCTTTAGGCAATACTCCTGCAGCTTTTAATGCATAATATACAGATGATGAACAATCAAAACCAGGGTTTTCATATCTATCTACCATTGAGTAAGGATAATTACCTTTTGATCTATGATGATTATCCATCCATTTTAATGCTTCTTTTACTCCCATCATTTCCTCCTTTGTGCAATTCCTTGTGCAAGTCAATACTTGCAATATCAACATTTCTTAACAATTTTGTGCAAGTAAAAAGGGCTAGCGTTTAACTAGTCCCTCAATCTTTTTTTAATGATTCTTTAATATATTTTATATCTTCGCTTACGTCTTCCACCATTGTTTTAGTAGCTAGAGCCTCGCTATGCTCCCCTATCTGCCTCACCTTATAATCCAAATTATCTAATTTATTGACCACCTCCTTAAATGACGTGGATGAATTTTGAGTATGCTTATCAAGCTCTTCTTGGTATCCTTTAATACTGTTTGTAGACCTTTCTATTTGCATTGATTGATTTTCTATGATCTTTGCATACTTATTGTTATTTTCAATCGCTACTTCTCTATCTTTCTCTTTCTCTCTTCTTTCCAGTGCTTTTTGTTCTTTCCAATCAGACATCGCAACTCGGATTATATAGCACAATATAGCTAAAACTACGATAGAGAAAGTCATCAAAAATCCTTGTTCTGCACTGATTCTTGCAATTTTTTCTAGCACAATATGATCACCTCCTGCTAAAACTAAATTTTTACTGTTATACTAACGGTAGCATTTGAAATTCCTTCTTTAGGATATATTTTTAAAAGAGACCCAGGAGATATAACCATGTTGTATGCAATAGGGACATCTCTTTTATTTACTTTAAGATTTGTTCTATATTCATCAACTAATAATAAGTCTCCTTTATTTTTTACCGAAACAGTTCCGCCGTTTTTAAAGTAAAGAATCCATTCATCACCTTTACTCTTATCAAGAACTCCCTGTTTTAGTGTGATTGTATTGCCTTTTTTTTGAAATATAACTTCATTATTTAATATAGCTGTTGTGTATTCCTCACCCTTAAAATACAAGGCTTTTACATAATCTCCACCGATCATTAACGCCATGCTTTACCCCCTAATTAGATAAAGAATGTCTCTATTTTTATTTGCAACTTTGGAATACTCTTCCATAGTGCCTGTCCATATTATTACTTCTTTTCTAGTATTAATATCGATAACCCCTGTGCCCTGAGCTCCAGGATCTCCTTTATCGCCTTTGTCCCCTTTTGGTCCAGTCTTACCGTCTTCAGCAACCTCGACCCATTTTTTAGCCTTTTCATCATATACATTTATGGTGTTGTAATCCTCATACCCTCTAAGTTTAACTAGTTTTAAGTCATAAAGATTTTTTTCACCTCCTTCAAATACCGTAGATGAATACCTGTAAACTCCCGGACTTTCGGAAGAAGGCTTCACATTCCTCATCAATTTATCAATATCACTAGGATTAGTAAAAATTAATTCATATCCATACCCATTACCAAGCTTTTTATACTCAACTTGATACATATGATCATCATCAATCTTTATAAAACTAGGGGTATCAAGAGAGTTTGGTTCAATAGGTTCACTAGTCTGATAAAGTAACGCCGCACCAGGTGTTTTGCTAACCTTAAAACCTAATCCAGTACCTATATCGCCCACTACCAAGGCAATACCCCCATCAAGTGATCTAAATTCATCAAAAAGAGGTCTTTTATTATCAGGTTTAATCCATAAATAATCCTTCTTATCTAAAGGTGGAGGCGTACTAGATTTGATAATAGGGAAATCTCCTTTCAGCTCTAACCTTTGCTCAGCAGTCAGCATATCGTAAGTCAAAGGATCCCCCTTTTCTCCTGGTGGCCCAGTTACTAGCTTTAATTGCTCTGGTGTAGCATTTTTAAAGTCAATTTGTCCTACTGAAACATATTCCAAATCGATATATTTACTACGCCCATCACCCATCTTGAATTTTCTAGTATCCTGCTCAAAGGCTAACTCCCCATCAAGCAAGATTAAATCAGCCTTTTCCCAGTCAGCCTTAGTCCCACGTTGAAATTGAAATCTACCAGTTTTTATCCCAATCGCCATATCTAAACCTCTTTATCTTCTACAGGAGCAGGTTCTTCTTTTTCCTTATCAGTAGCTTCCTTATCCTCAGCCTCTTCTTTAGGTTTAGACTCTATTTCTTCAGCAAGCTTTTCTTCTGGGATATCTTCTTTTTCAACTACAGGCTCTTCCACCTCAGCCAAATCATATCTACCTTCAGCTATTAAAAGCTCTTGCACTTCATTTTTAAGCTTGTCAGGTCTTACTTGTCCAATAACTCTAATTCCTCTAATAATGCAATTTCTATAAGCAATTGCTATAACTCTAGCCATTACATACCTCCTAATAAAGTTTCGTATACTTCAATAATTGACTGATCTTGCCTATCTTTTAATTTGTCAAGCTGTTCATAAGTATCTACCATGAACTCGCTTTGAGAGAACTCTGCCTCATCAAGCCTTTTTACGATCTCGCTATCATCAAACTTAAAATTAATCGCATTGGCATTTTCTTGCACAGAAAAAGGAGCATTATATAGCCCCTTTTGCCTCAATTCTTCAATTTCTTTAAGTGGTTTTGGATTTAAAATTTTAATCAAATGATCCTCCTATCGCACTAATATATGATTGCATAGTGCTTGTACCTTTCTCTATAGTCACTTTTATATCTATCCCTGCCTTAGTAGCAGTTTTTGTCTTATTTTGGAAAGTAAAAGCTTTATCAGCTTTAACCATGGTAGTAGCATCTTCCCAAGTAGGCTTTGAGTCAAAAGAATTATTACATACCTCATACTTAACAACTGCACCTTTAGATACATAGATACCAACCGTTGAGATAAGCACCCTTGTGGCCAACTGATCGGTCTCAATACCATTTTTAGCAAGCTTCATAACCAAGCGATTAATCACCCTAGTAAAAGTTACTTTACGGGTAGCATTAAAACCCTTATCATCTTCTACAATGATTTTAATCTCATGCTTACCCTTAGGGATTCTAAGCATATCCAGACCATCAATTGTAATATTTTGACTAGCCCCCTCAGCGATTTGGTGTCTTCCCTTTAGGGTTTTACCATCTAGATATATACTAGCATTCATCTTATCCTTTTCAGGATCAGTCGCAGACCATTTATAGACCAATTCATTAGTAACACCGCCCAGATCCTTATCCTTATCAGATATGATAGGAGGCATGTTATTTCTAACAAAGGTAACTCTTCTATACGTTGTAGCAGTACCATCAGAAGCTTCAATCTCAACAGTATTGACACCGTTAAGCTTCAAATTTTTGATTTGCTCATCTGTAATAGTGACAGTTTGAGTAGCACCTAATGTTATATTGTTTAAGGTTCTAATGATATTGCCATTAATTTTTTCAACTACTTGTACGCTATCAGCCTCACTATCCGAAATAGTATAAGTATATGAGAAACCAGTATTTTTAGCTCCTAAATTTTCATCTTTTCCAGAAATTGTAGGAGCAGAGTTCACTTTCTGAAATGTATACTTTCTAATACTCTTAGCTCCAGCAGGATCCGAAGCGATGATATCTATCGTATGCCTACCTAAATCTAAACTTTTTACAGGCACAGTATAGTACTTACGTACGCCCAAAGTAGTGGCAGCAGGGCTTTGCTTGATAGCTCCATCTAACCTAATCTCTACCTTTACAGTATCTCCATCTGCATCTTGAATTGTGTAATCAACTGTAAAATCCTTAAATTTACCACCTAGATCCATATCAGAGCCTGAAATTGTAGGTGCTTGATTAGTCTTAGAAAAATAGTAGGTTCTAGTAGCAGTAGCATTAGATGAATCAGTAGCAGTAACAGTAATTGTATGCTCACCCAAGCTATAATCATCCAGCCTAATTTTAACTGTTTGACTCTTGTTTAAAGGTACAGGCATTGCATATTGGATTACCTTATTATCCACCATTATTTGTACTTTAACTTCATCATTATCGGGATCAGTTACTGTATAAGATATAGTAAAATCAGATTTAACATCACCAATTTGGGTGCTTGATCCTGTAAGACTAGGTGCTTGATTAGCTAAGCCTTCATAAACGTACCAATATCCATTTTTCTCAGCGTTATCAGGAAAGGCACTACGATTTGATGATGTAACTTCTTCTATATATGAGCCTTTGACTTTTCTAGTTTTAGTAACATTTCTATATTTTGTCACTGGAATTTTTCTGTATTTTGTTACTGGTTTTCGAACTGTTCTTGTTTTTCTTACATTTTTTCTAGAAGTTACAGTATAACCCAAATCTCCAGCTGAATAAGGACCAGCAACTGTGTAACCATTAGCTCTTTGAGCACTAGCATAAGCGTCAGCTAATTCTCTAGTTTTATATGTTTTTGTTTCTATTGGCCCTTCTTCATAATAAACTTCTTCTTCATTGACATATTCAACGTACGACTGTGTTTCATAATCTGTGTAAGATTATTTAGTTGTATAAGATTCATTTTTAAGATTGTATCTTTTCCATTTATACATAATAGCCATTATACAACACCCCTTCCGTTCACTTCATCATACCAGCCCTCAATCATCTCAATTTCAGTACCGATATTTTTAGCAGATGCCACAAAAGAGTTATAAGGCATGTTATTATTATTTTGACCTATAAGAGTAGCAACCTGGACCTGTAAGGCTCTGATAACGTCCATCATTTTTTGAATTTTTAAAGCGTTGATAAGGTCGTTCCATTCCATTTGTCCTAGGTTTTCAGCATTAACTGGAGTACCTTCTTGAAACACAGTTCCATCAAATCTAATATGCTGATAAATAGGATTGCCCTCCTTGTCCTTTCCTAAATCTTTTTCTGCCCTAACATCTGCAAATTCAGCTATATGATCATACCAGCCTACCAAATCAATATTTTGAGTAGTAAAATATTCAAGTATTTCTTCGCTATCATATCCTTGCTTAACTAGATCATAATATTCAGCCAAGCTAAAATTATTAGCCATTTAATCCCTCCTTTAATTCAAAAATATTTATAGGATCATCAATCTCTTCCTCAACAATCCTTATCCAAAAGCTTGACACTATAGCATGATCAATTGTCTTAATAGTGCCTCTAGGCTTCGATATAAGGACTTTGCCATTTTTATCAAGCAACCTTAAATCCTTAATAGTTCCTTTTCCTTTGGTGGTATTAACTAGGATTTTAATAGTATCACCTTGAATTTCCTTTCTAATTACCTGTACGCTTTCAGGCTTTTTATCGTCAAAAACTACCTCAGCCGTACTTACTCTATCTTTGATATATTCAGCAATATCATTAATTAATTCATTACTTAGCATCTAGATCACCTCCAAAATCATAAACCTCTTTACGATTAAAGTTTTGTACATATCTAACTTCTACATCTTTAGTGTCTCTTCTAATCTCTCCAGCCCTATAGCCAGTACCAGGCAAGCCATAATAATTTCTAGAATCATACTCTCCAGTAATAGCTTTAAGACCGACATTAATAACCTCTCCAGTTGCCCATGGATATGGGATATCCCCACAAGGGTGCTCTCCACATAAATACATTAAATAAGAGCCATCTCCACTACGTATTTGTAGCTTCAAAGCTCTTGCAAAATTCATATTTAAATTTATCCACAAATGTGCAGGTGTCACTTCTCTTAAAACCTTAAGCAAGCCACCCATATCTAAATCACCATTGACATAAAGCTCCAGCAAATAGCCATAGTCCCTGTATTGTTCTTTATAAATAGCAGGAAATCCATAAGCTAGGCAAATCTCTAGGATCACTTCTTCAGTAGTAGTCCTTTTACCACGCATCTTTAAAAGGATAGCATTTATACGATCTTTAATACTGCCAGCAGACTCTAAGCCATAATCACGTTCTAACCTAGTTAAGAAAAAATCGGGATTAGAGGTCTTATCTATCTCAGATACATACAAACCATAGGTAAAATCCCAGATCAGTTCTTCTATACGCTCAAATTCTTGATCTTCTGCATAAAAGAGATCGTCCATATCGCTTATTCGACCAATAAATTTAGGGAGCCTTTTCTTAAACCTATCCCCTCTCATGAAAGCACCACACTTTCCACAAAAGGTATTTCTTCAGACCCAAAGGCTATAGAATCATTAACACCATTTACTGTAAGCTCTGTTATATCTTGTACTCCCTCAATTGAGTAAAGGATATCTATTACCTTAGCCACAGTAAGACGGTTAGCCTTATAAGCTATAGACTGATCTATATAATCTTGTAATTTTTTCTTTAATGTATCTGCCAAATCTTCACGCCTTAATCTAGATCCAAAGTCTAAAAGCACCTTTCCTTTTATAGCAAGCTTTTTAGTCTTTGCAGTATCAACAGTAAGCAAAGCCCCAATAGGAGCCAGACTCTCACCTAACCTATCACCATCATTGTCAATATGGTGCTTAACTTTTTTTATTAAATCTTCATTAGCTACCCTTTGATTAGAATCTAAGATTGAGGCTTTAACAGTTCCAGGCCCATCCCAAATAGGAAAGACCCTTACACGACCTACACCATCAACCTCCATAGCCCAATGCATGTAATGATATTGATTACCAGAAGTACCAGGATACCTCATTCTTAAGAGTGTTCGTTCTCTTAAAGCCTCATCATCTTCTAAATCGGTTCCATTTTCTATAGCTTTCTCATTGTGAACTCTTCTTATGCCGCCTACACCACTATCAAACCTATATATAGATCCAGCAGGGATATTAGACTCTTTGCCGGCCTTTTCTGCTTCAATAGGTAATATAACCTTTCCGTCATCTCCTATATATCCAATTTCCTTGGTGATATAGGTATAAGTATCAGAAAATACCTTAAAACCAGCAGGAATCATAACCCCAGGTGTACCCTCAAAAGTAGCAAAGCCAGTAGCCTTAGCAGGTTTTTTTCTAAAAACCCCGACCTCTCCAGCTTTTTTATCTAGATACTCTCCAGTAGCAGTTTCTGCATAATGCTGCTCTTGTAAAAAATCTATATAATCATAATATTTTAAAATTTCCTTTGCTACAGCTTGAATATTATCCGCAGCAAAAGAACCCTCAACTCTATTTGGAGGGTTCTTCAAATCAGCCTTCATTCTTGAAACTATTGTTTCAAATGTTAAAGCTTGTATTATTCTATTTTCACTGTACATTCAACCCTCACAATCTTATCAGAAAAAACTGTCGTATAGTAAACATCAACATACGCTCCAGCCTTTATCATCTTAATATCAATTTTATTTATAGATACCATAAACGGATGCACCATGATAGCCTCTGTTATATACCTTTTAAGCTCTGCTTCTTTAAGCTTAGATGATATCACCTCACCTACCAAAGAATAAACTTCAGTGCCAAATCTATCAGTATAAGCAGAGTACCTAAACCTGTCTGTAAGCATACATTTATATATCCATATTTTCATAGCCTCATTGCCATAAACATAATAATGCTCACCATTTTTCGTAAGTAATTCGTTATTTTCAAAGTCATAAGCATACTCACAAAAACCTTCACGTTCCAACACTTCTTCCTCGATATCTAGTGACTCAACTGAATCTAAAACAGCAGGATATATAGCCATAACTACCTCCTAACCATTAGGTGGCCTATTGATTTTTTCATACTTATCTTGCTCCACCGTTTTATTTATTTCTCTATGAGATTGTTCGTTTACCTCTTTTTCATCACCGATTTTTACAAGCCTACCATGGACTATAAAGGAGTCCCCTCTATCCGTTACATCAATAAGATCACCAACTAAAAACCTACGCTCATATTGATCAGGCTCTAATTCTAGATCTCCAGTATCGATATAAGCTTCACCTTTATTGATTAATCTAACTATATGAGGGTTTGGATCAACTGTCTCAACCTCAATCTTTTCAAACTGCCTTATCCTATCGATAGCAGGTAAATATATCGTAAAATATTCGCTAGAATATTCTTGGCCATTTATTGTAAATGAAAAAGGATCAAGCTTAGTCACTATGCCTATTTCGGAGGAATCTTTCCTATTTTCCAACTCTTTCATATTTCTAGCTATTCTTTCCATTAATTAGCCTCACTCCCCTTTTTCTCGTCCATCTCATAATCAGTAGACAACTTTAAAGAGCAGGTATGGACTGCATCATTTAAATTATGCTCATCTGATACTATATAAAACTTTCCAGACACTATAGATGATTTTAAAGTAATAGATTTTCCTGTTATCATTTCCCAGTTTCCTATACATTCAACATCAACCTCTTTTTTAGCATCCTTTAAAATTCCTGCTATATCTGCAGGCTTACCTTTTACTATTTTTTGCATAGTACCAAAGTTAGCTTGACTTTTAGGGTTAGACTTCTTTTCCTTTTTCTCATCCTTTTTTTCATCTTCAATAGCCTTAACTTCGTTTACTACATCATCAAGAGTCTCGCTATATGAAGTATTTAGTAGTTTACCTACCACAGGCTCGTTTAACTCCTCTAAAACTACATCAACTTCTTGATTATCCTCATAAACATTTACCTTATCATCTTTAAAAACTAACTTAAACTTCTTGCCTGTTTTTTCGCTCTCTTTCGTGTAAGCTGCCATAATAGCATCATAGCCATTAAGCCCCCTAAGGTTGTAATCATCTAAACTACCAGAAGCCAATTCACCAACATTTAATCCTAGCTCACCTATAACTTGACTTGCTACCTCCTCAGGTTTTTTTTGAGTAAATACTTGAGTATCAGGCTCATTATTGTTTAGATATATAGCCTTATCATAACAGGTTACATCTATAGCAACATCATTATCAGCTACCTTTTTAGTCCAAACAACACCTTTAAAAAACTCTATTTCTTTTTTGCTATCCTCATCAATTTCTTTCATAGTTATAGCATCACCCAGTTTTAAAGATATATTAGGCAGGGTCTCTTCAAAATCTCCTCTTAAAAGCTTAAAATTTAATGATCTAGTACATTCCTTAGAAGCCCCCGATACCCTAACACCAGAAACAAAATCCGATATATCAGTGAATTCAGTTTCGCTAGTTTTGCTATCCATGGAGGCTCCAATAACTTCAATCTTCATCTACGCCTCCTTAGCTGGAATAACGATATTAGCACCAATCTGAAGCGCTCTAGGATTACTTATATCATTAGCCTTTGCAATCTCTTTCCACCTAGACCCATCGCCATAGGCTCTATCAGCTAGATCCCATAAAGTATCACCAGCCTTAATAGTGTGTTTTTGACTAGTGTTTTCCTCTTTTTTTTCAGTCGGTCTATCCTTAAGCCCCGAAGTTTTATCAGGTTTTTTAGATCTTTCAACGTTTAAATATGAGTATTCTTTAAGAGATAAACTAAATGCAACATCTCCAGATCCATCTCCATCTTCATGCCCATAACTAAAATCTTCTATAGCCATAGCTAAGTTAATATCAGTATCTACTATAACTACTCTTATAGGCTTATTAGATAGCCTCCATTTGTTTATTTTAGCTATAGCCTCATCAGGTTTGGGATAGTTTTTATTTAGCAAAAAAGGATAGTCCTTAGACGGAAAAACAGAGTCTATAGTCATAGTCTTAAGCTTCTTTTTACCTATAGCTAAAACCTCACCTTGATTAATCGTGGTAAAATCATATAAATTATGGGGATTACTGATATTATGAGCTTGTAAAGGCCAAGGTAGTTCTAGCACCTCAGCCCTGTTATTAAAAGATAATATTAATTGTTGCATATTATACTAAAACCCCCAACCTCTTAAATTCATCAGTCATAGCCCTAACCACATCCTTATTAGTCATATTAGCCCCATTTATATTAATAGTGATATTAGGGTTAGATACAGACCTATCTACAGTCTTACTATTTTTTACTTCGTTTTTAATGATCCTATCAGTCTTATCAGCAGGATAAATCTTATCACCACGTGCAAGCTGGATCATCTCTTCTCCACGTTCATTGACTCTTGTAAGACCACCACCGAAGTACTCAGTACCCGTGGCGTGGCCTTTTCCTCCACCAAATAAGCCACCTATAGCTCCACTAATTGCTCCACCAATGCCAGATAAGGCATCAGCTATCATTCCAGGAATATTGAAAAATGCGTCTATAGCAGTTTGCACAGCTCCAACTACTGTATTAAATACTCCTACTACAGTGTCTAAAACACCCTTTAAAATATTGAAAGCTCCAACTACCACATTTGCTATTATGTCAACTAAGGTAGTAAAAACAGGTATCACTATAGATAAAATAGTAGTCACTATACTTATAAAAACTGGTACGACACTATTAATGATGAAATCCCCTAGTACACCTAAGGCAGGTAAGACACTATCAACGATAAAACTACCAAACGACTGCAAGGCAGGTAATACGCTAGATTGGATCCATTCTCCAAACTGTTGTAATAACGGTAGTACGTAAGTCGCTATTGACTCACCTATGGATTGTAAAGCAGGTAAAACATTAGCAGATATCCATTCACCTATAGCTTGGAAAGCAGGTAATACATTAGCAAATATCCACTCTCCCAACTGTTGTAAGGCAGGTAGTACGCTAGATTGTATAAATTCTAATCCAGATTGTAAGACAGGGATCACATTAGCAGAAACCCATTCAGCTACCATAGAAAAAGCAGGGATTACATAAGTAGTCAATATATCAGCAACTACGCCCAAAGCTCCAGCCACTAAATCAATAGCTACCTTAGCTCCAGATCCAACCATATTTTCTCCAGCCCCAAATAGTCCACCTAGGGCTTTTTTAAGTGGTGCAAATGCTTCTCCAAACTTCGTTATAACCTCACCAAACTTACTTTTAAGAGGTTCAAAAGCTTTAGTAACCCAGCCTTTAAGTCTATTGAAGGTATTAGCCACATCTCTACTTACTATGCCTATCAGCTTGCCGAAAGCATCACCTAGCCTACCAGCAGGCCCTTCAATCATAGTCAATACCTTAGTCACGCCTTTTATAGCAGGGGTTAAGGCCTTAAACATGCCTCCCTCGTTGTCAGATCCACCTAATAGGTTTGCTCCTATACGGCCCAAAGCAGCCTTTAAATTAGCCTTAGCCCCACTAAAAGTATTAGCCATTTCCTCAGAAACAGTACCAGTGGCCGAACTCATAGCCTTAGAGAAGTCATCAAAGGTTATCTCTCCTCGACTCATTTTTTCTCTAACGCTATCTATAGACTCACCCATAGTTTTAGATAGGGCAGGTAATAAGGCTATACCTCGATCCATGATCTGCCTAGCCTCGTCACCTTGTAGGTAACCTGTAGTCTTAACCTTATTAAAAATTGATCCCATTTCATTAAAATCAGCCCCAGTCGCAGCTGCAGCATTACCGATATTTTTTAAATGAGCAGTCAATTCTTTTCCAGGCTTTATTCCAGCAGCCACAGCTGAAGCTGAGGCAGTCATAGCATCACCAAAGCCATAAGCAGTGCCTTTTACTGCCTCCATGGCATTGTTTGATATAGTGTTAACAGTCCCCTTATCATGGCCAAAGCCTGTTAATCTAGCCTTGGCAGCTTGGATATTCTCAAGCCTTTCCATACCAGCACCAAAGATAGAGCCTAAGCCTGCTTTAATACCCTCAAATCCTTTCATGATGGCCGATGATATAAGATTTCCCTTAACAATGGATCCAATCATGCCACCCCCACCTCTAGCAGGGATAGCCATAGGAGTTTTAAAGCCTTTAAACAGATTACTAGGCATCATTCTAGAAAAACCAGACTTGATCTTCCCTCCAATCCCACTAAACATAGATTTTATAGGGTTATCAGCAGTAATGGATATTTTATGCTTTTTACCAGTTATCCTAGATACTTCCTTAGACAAATTCCTAGCCTCAAGCTTAGCCTTATAAAAATCTCTAGTATCTAAGCTTAGTTTTTTAATCTTTCCAAAGGGATTTTTAAAACTTTGAAACTTAGACCCTAGGCCACTTATTCCAGACTTAAACTTATCAAAGGCAGGACTCTTAGCCTCAATCTTTAAATTATGAGACTTGCCTGTTAGTTTAGATAAGGAGCTATCCAAGTCCTTAATTTTAGCCTTGGTCTTCCCTATATCTAGATCTTCTAACTTAACTTCATATTTTCTATTAAAAGCCGACTTCAAAGCAGACCCCATCTTTGATGCAGATCCCTTTATACTCACCATGGCCTTTCCCATGGCAGAAGTCGACTTAGATATTTTATTAGCCTTAGCCGAATAATCATCAACTAAGGTTATCTTTTCTCTAATTGCCATTTCTTAGCCTCTCGCTCTTTTTCAGCATCTATAGTAGCTAAAACTATATATTTTTCATAGTTATCCAAAGAAAATATATAATCGAAAGTATGACCTTTTTCTAATAAATAGGCAACGATCTCCATTTGAGCATCATTACCTAGGATTAGTTTTTTAGTTTTTCAACCACCTTCATGCTATCCTTTTGGAAGCCTGCCTTATCTACTAGAATTTCAGCAATGGCAGGGATCTCCCCAACTAAAAGCACTTTTTCAACTATGTCAATAGGGTCTTTTACCTCAAACTCTTTTAATAATTCTTCATCTCTAAGGTTAGGCTCTACGCAACAGGCGTGGATTAGGTAGTTATTAGCTAGGGCTGGGCTTTTCCTAGACTTTGAATAAGCCTCTGCATCTTCCCAGTCGTTTATTGTAGGCAACCTAAATAAAAAGGTACCTGTTTCAGGCACCTCTATTTCAATTTCTTTATTCTTTTTTTGTTCTATAAGATTTCTTTTTTTGATCAATTCCTTAGCATTTAACGCCATATATCCTCCTAGTAAATTCCTTCCGCAAAGTCAGCATCATTTGGAGTAAAACCAAACTCAAATTGCTTTTCTACAACTTCAGATCTAGAAAAATTAGAAAGTGGTAGGGTATTGATCCAGCAATTACCTATGTTTACCCTCTCTTTTTGACCACCGACAGCATCCGGATCTGCAAAGTCAACCGATGCCATAAACCTAGGATCCCTACCTTCCTTTAGGACATCAAGGTATTTCTTAACACCCCTAGTATAAACATGCTTTATAGTAAAAGATCCAGAGCCTGCTAGCCCTGTGATCTTACTATCAACGTTATTCCCAACTAAAACATCGCCTCTTTGAGCCTCTATAGAAGCCTCAAACTGTTCTACTTCAAATATTAATTCACCGTCTATATGAAGATTGCCCCATGCACCAGCAATCCTCCTATATCCTCTATTTTGACTGATATCTGCCATTTATTCCTCCTTATTCGTTCCAGAAGTTTATATATAGGTCTTCCATTGCATCTAGTAGGCTTACATATCCATTTAAAAATACATTAGATCCAGTATTGAATTCTTTTATCTGTTGGGTAGTCATATCATCTACCTTAGCCCCACGTTTAATGGCATATCTTAGGTTAGCCTCTATATCGATATCAACCCTATTTCTATCAGTATCTTCTAAAACTACGTTTTTAAGCTCTGCAAAATAAACCCTATTAATTAAAGCCATAAACTGTTGCTTGTTAGCATAGGTATTTAGGATCTTTCCTACATAGAAATCGTTCCAAGTATCCCTAATGTCATCTTTTATTAGGTGCATAGCCTCAACGATCTTAATCTTAGAGAAGTCCTCACCCTTTCTTGCGTGATAGGTGACTAGTGAATTGACACCCCTAGCTATTTTGTAGTCCTCTCCATCATAGGTTAGGAATAATTTTCCATCATTTACTGCCTTATCCTCATCATCTGCATAAGGTAGGTCAGCATAGGTCAATAATGGCCATTTAAAGAATGTAAAAGATCTTGTTAGTGGTAAAGCAGCTAATTGACTAGCAATTAAAGCAGTAAACTCTTGTCCGGTATAAGAAACCTCATCATAAACTAATTCATTAACAGACCAGTTAATAACAGACTCACTATCAGCCTCATAGTTATAACCTACGTACTTGATAGTTCTGTCCTTTTCTTTAACTTCGCTAGCATGCCATGATTGGATCTGTTTAATCTCCTCAGCATCAGCATTAGGACTTGCATAATAGTTGAATTTAACAAGTTTAAGCTTATCCATAACCTTAGGCAATGGATTGCTATCTCCGTAAACTTCAACTAACATCTTGTTAGGGCTAGCCTCAAAGGCTAACTTAATAAGCTTTGAAACTTCTTCCGAAAAACCGACTTCCTCAGGCAATTCAATCAATGAGTTAAATTGATATGATCCCTGTTCTTCCTTATTTTGTCCCTTTAAAAGTAAAAGGACTATGCCAGTTTCGCTTCTTTGAATGGCAGTAAGCCCCATAGATTCAAACTTAATCTTAACCTGTGGCATTCCTATTGTTGGCATCTATACCTCCTTATAATTTATAATTCATAATCTAAGCTAAGCCTTTCCATAAGTTGGATAGGCTCATCTTTGTACTCTTTCTTCTCTTTTTCAGTCTTAAAATCGACATCTAAGGCAAAATCCTCATTATCTGCCTTTCTATCTCCTCTAGGATTTTTAAATTCATCGATTTTTTTATCTGAAAATACTTCATCAATCCTTTTAAATTTATCGTTAGCAATATAAGATTTAGAATAATCAGCCTCAAACATATCTGTTAGGTTATCATCTCTTAAAAAGCTTGCTTCAAGCTCATCAGCAAAATCAAACCTAACTAAAAAATGCAGGTCATCATCTACTAGTTTGTACTCAGGAGCCTTAAGGCAATGAATAAACCTCTTATCCACAACCTCCCCATCATCTCCATAATTTCTGACATATAAGCCCATAGAAAAAGCACTACTAAGCTTATCTATCGCTTGCAGTGCTTCGAATACTTTTCCATTTTCTGAAAAATAAATTATATCCAAATCTAAGGACTTATTTATTATGTTTTTACTATGGATTGGTGTAGAATAGGCTATTAATTCAACCGTTAGCCCTGCCTTATCTAAGTCTTGAATACGCTCCTTATAAACCTTAGCATTAGGGAAAATATGGCGTATTTTTTTATTTATCGCTACAAATATATCTGTAATCTCAATCACTTAATCTCTTTCTTATCCTCCCCTGTGCTTTTCTAAGGCTAGAAGGTAATCGCTCCTCAGCCCTCCTAGTTCCATTTCTTAGCATATAGACACCCTTAACGTAGGATTTACCCCCACGTGTCCTATGGCCGTATTCAACGTGGTCAGAGTATTCAAGGTTGTTTGATAAGTCTACGCTAATTTCAAGGCCTTTTTTTCTAGCTCCTTCAAATACCCATGATCTCCTTAAATCTCCAGTATCGACAGGCGTATTAGCTCTAACATCATCTCTCCAACTAATCCCATCATCATTCAAGGTCTTTGTTAGCTCTTGATCCATAACCTCGCTTATTTTAGAAAGCTTATCTAAGCTCTTATCTAGGCCTGTTAGGTCAATTTTAATAGACATTAGGCATCATCCTTTCTGATCAAAGGTACTTCAATGTGGGATTGGTATACTACCCCTTCTCCAGCCCTAAACTCATAATTATGACCTAGCACATCGGCAATTATCCAGTCACCAGCCTTAATCTCTATTTCAGGCCTAGCAAACAAGGTCGCTAGATAGTTTATAGGTTGGGTAGTATCAGTTAGATCTTGACTAGATCCAGCAGTAAAGGATATAGCACAAGGTACATTAGCATATACCTCCCCCATATCAAAGCTATCAAATCCTAACTCATCTATCGTTTTTACGGGTCTTTTAACGGTCATAGTGTGATAATATGTCTCGGCTAGAATATCAGCCTCTAAATCGAATATAGGCCTTGTCATGATAAATTCCTAAGCCTTCTATACTTCCTAATCTGACTCTTATAATCAGTCACAAAGTCTGTTAAGCCAGCATATAGGTTCATAGGTGACCCATAGTCTGTAACCCTGACATTATCACCATAGGATATAGTGGTATCTCCACGACTAACAGAGTTTACAACCCTATCAACCTCACCATTGCCCTCTTTAGCTTTCTCATCTTGGATCTTATTTTTATAGTAATTAGCAGTAGTATAATCAGCCACTATCCTTATTACTATCAGCATAAGCCCTGTAGGAAAATCAAGCCTATTACAATAATTTAAAACTTCAGCCTCAATTAAATCAAAGTTAAACTCTAACAACTCATCATCTGTCGCTTCGTTAACATCTGTATTTAATAGGTATCTGCAACGTTCAATTTTATTTTTTACCATGAATCCCTCCTATTTTAGAAGAGCCTTAAGCTCCTCTTTCTTAGCCTTAGCATTATATTCTATGCCTTCTTTATCAAGTAGATCTTTGATTTCTGCTATTGTCAGATTATCCAAAGGATCTAGCACCTCTTTAGTCTTTCTATCTATCTTAGTAACAAAGCCAGCTATTTTATCATTTAGATCCTTGTATCTAGCTTCTGTTACTTCGAATTCATCTCCAACTTTTCTATGCACACCCACATGAGTATCAAAAAATTGTCTATTAGTTTTAACTAACATTTAAACCTCCCTAAGCTCCAACTTGTGCTTTAATAATAGCTTTTTTATTCTTCTCTGGAATATAGGATGCAGTCTTACCAGCCCCTTGAATAGCTACACCATTAAAATCAGCAGAGTCTATAACCCTGTAAGTTTCAAGTCCTAGGGCGATAACACCTATATTATCAGGCACAAAAATAGCAACATCTCCCTCTTGGAAATATTGCTCAGGTAGTTCTTCAAGTATGAAACCCTTGAATTTATATAAAGTTTGTGTATCCACATTAGCAGATGAATTTTTAGCAGTAGTTGCAAGCTTTGAATCAATCAAAACGTTGTAAAGTTCTGGAGTAACATAAGCAGTCCATATAATATTTCTTGATACTTTGTTGTTTATAAACTCTTTTCTAGCTTCATAAAATAGTTTGGTAATTCCATCTTCTGTCATAGCAGTAGTTAAAGTCTTACCAGCGTTTTCTGATAGTTTTTTAGACATATAAGCATTAAGTTGTTCAATCCATTCAATAGCATGTAAGCCAGCTCTTTCTGCTATAACTTGATTAGCATTATCATTTACTGTAAATCTATCAACACCCTCGTGGATTGCCAAAGGCTTATCATATTGAACGTTGGCATCAGTTGATTTTATTTCGTGTCTTGGTCCAAATCTGTTTGAATTAGAAGTACCCGAGCCAAAAGCTACATTCGGATCAGTAGAATAGTCTTGTATAACTACATCTGTTGGTGATACCTTAATCTTTAAAAAATCTGGGTTATATTCAGCTCCTGCTGCAGTTTGTAGGCTACCACCAAAAGTTCTTAAAAAATGTTGTCTAGTTTCAAAAATATCAGCAACGGTTCTTGCAAATTGTAAATCATATACTTTAATTGCCATTTATTTATCCTTTCTTATTTAAATCTATTTACTACATCGCTCCATACGCTATCATCTGGATTAGCTTCCTTTGCAGCAGTACCAGGAGCCTTAGATTTCCATTTTTCTTCAGTCGCTTTCTTAATCTCGGCACGATAAATCTCTTCAAAGGCCTTTATATTAGCTTCAGTAGCTTCTTCATCTTGACCTATCAAAAATCCTTTAAAAGATTGTGGCAATTCATGCTCGTTTAAAAGCTCGCTAGTACGACCTTCAAGCTTCATAAGTCGGTTTTCTTCCTTGGCCTTAGCTAATTCATCTTGCAGCTCTTTTTTCTCTTCTGCTTCTTTTTCTGCCTGTGATAGCTTAGACTTGCGAAGTTCTTCCTCTTTTTCTGCTTTGAACTTCTTTTCAAGCTTTTCTTCTTGCCTAGCCAATCTTTTATTTAAGATCTCATCAAGTTCTTCTTGAGTTATAGAAAGCATCTTAGTCTCGTTTTTATCATCATCACCAGTTTTTTTAGAAGTATCTGTATCTTCGTTTTGTCCTGTTTGCTCAGTAGTTTCTGTATCATTATTTTCAGCAAATCTTTGTAAATCGAAATCAGTTAACATTTGTTACCTCCATTTAAAGCCCGTCGGCTGTATATTCCATGATTTTCTTTAAAGCCTAGACCAAGTAAAAAAGGCATAAAAAAAGACGGTATAAAACCGTCTTAAATTAAATATTAAAATTTAACTAAAAAAGCACCTCTAACATAACCTAGCTAGCTGTGCTTATTCCAATATTTCTATATTTTTTATCTCATCATCACTGAAAAATATATAGTTTTTTCCATCAAATAAATCAATGGAATCTCTCCCAGTTTCATCATTATCTTCTTTTCCAGTAATGATTGCTACAGTCCCTGTAAAAGTTTGATTATCTATGTCGGTGAGTCTAACTTTTTTACCCCACCAATCTTTATTAATTTTCATCTTTTACTCCTTTTTCTAGGCAAGGTGAAATATGTGTTCTTTTTTTAGAATGATGTATTTTAAATACTTTTGTTCTTGCTCCATTAGAGCCATTAATACCTATAAATCTATCGGCTTTACAGATTTCTTTATTAGTTTTATTCCCTTTCCTATCTAATTCCATTATACCAGTACCAGCATAACTATTAAACAATTCTTGAGGATTTACATCATCAAATAAATAACTTTTACCTTTTTTTGCTGTTGCTTCCATATGTGGTTCTTGTTTTTCGTTATTTATTTTAACACCATAGGTGCCATTAATAATATTATTAACTACATATTTATTTTTTCTATCATACAGGCCTTCTAGATCATCAAATTCACCACTTATATATTTCTTCCACTCCTTGTACTTCATATCATAAGGCACAGTAACATTCTTTCCTTTAGCATCACGGGCAATCCTAGTTCTGCCCTCGGTATCAGGGTCATACTTAACAGTCGTAGTCCTACAGTTAGGGTGGAAAGGTGGATAATTAACTCCAACCTTAGCCTCATCTATAGGATAATGTCTACCATCTTGATTTTGGCAAATATTACTAGTCCTACTATCCAAAGTCGCTAATATCTCATATTCTTCTACATCAAGCTTCTTATATACCAACCTATCAGCCTGCCCTTTGGTATAAGCTACCTCAGTCCTAATAAGCCTACTAGCCTTAGACCTATACTCTTTCCCATAGATCTTGGTAAGCTCATTAGTTAGGTTAGCTATAGACTTACCTGCAATAATATTCTTAGCTACTAGGCTTTGGCATTTCTTAGCTATAAAATAGGCATTATTCCATATGTTAGCACTATAATTATTCCCCGACCATGGCATAGTCATAACCTCGTCTATGCTAGCCTTAGAAAGCCCCACCTTGTTATCTTGCATTAACTCATATGTTTTAGGGTTCTCATCAATATATTCATCATATAAGCCCCTATAATAGCTATCTGCAAGGCTATCCTCTAGAAAGACCGATATAAGATCTTCCTCAGCTTGGGCTATAATAGCAGAGTGGGCTAGTATTTCAGCCTGTAAGGCTTCAAGCCTATTAATTCTCTTTCGCATAGTCAAGGTATTTAATTCTAAAATAAGAGCCTTGTTATTAGTAAGATCTATCTTTTCTAGGTACTCTTCCATAGTAAAACGCCAGTCTCTAAACTCTTTACCTCGTATAAGACTTAAGGCCTTTTTTCTATCTATGCCGTTTTCACTCTCAAATCGTCCGTATAGGTTGTTTATCTCTTTACCTATATCTAGCCTAGCCTTATTATAATATCGCTCTAATTGGCTTAAAATATCCTCACTTTGGCTTATTAGATCATCAAGTCGCTCCTCACTTCGCTTAGTCCAATAGTCCTTCTTCTTCGCCATTACCAGCTCCTAGGTTCTTATAGATATTCATAGACTTATCTATGCTATCATTCTCTTCGCTTTCTTTCTTTTCTAGCTCTGCCTGTGGATCATCTATAAATGGCAATAATGATAATCTTGTAGTAGTTGATACATCATTAGCTAGGTTAGTCACTATCTGGGATAGCTCTAATAAGTTTTGAGGTAAAACATCACTAAACACTATCTGAATTTCATCTCTAATAATGTCATGGTCATTAGTCATGTTTAAGAAGTTAGCTATAAGATCCATACGCTTAATAAGCCCATCTCTAAAAAACAGCTCCTTAGTAGCCCTGAGCTCCTCAGAAGTTAGTAATTTAAGCCTAAGGGATATACCAGGTAAATTAGTACCGAACGCTTCATCCGTAAAGTCAGGGGTAAAGCTAAATTTATGAATGTCTTTATTTAATCTATGCTTATAATTTTCTATCCAGGAGTCATTAACATTTTTAGTAAGCCACTCAGCCTTACCATCATGGTCTAATAATAAGACCTTATCTTTCTTAAGCTTTTCTACATCTTCAATAGTAGAATCACTATAGCCAGTCAATGCTAAATAAGCATCTGAAAACTCATCCATATCGTTTAAGGTATTAGATTGCTCCCTATTATAGGCATCAATCATGCTTATAACCTGCTCAAAGTCTCCCTGTTTCTCCTCATTATTTTTATAATGTATGAGAGGGACTGCTCCAAATGGATGCTCTTTCACATCTGATAAGACAAATTCATTAGTCTTATCCTTATCATTAAAATAAAAAATAGAGTCACTATCGTATATTTCAACATACATAACAACTCTTTTCATAAATTCATCTAGGTAATACCTAACCCCGAATTTTTCATTCTCATTTATACTTGTATCATAGATTAAAAAAGCATTATCAGGCTCTACATTCTTAAAATGGACTCGCCCATCCTCTCCAAACCACAATATCTCGTAAGACTCCCCCTTTATTGAGTTAGTCTTTGCTAGGGCTAAATTTTCCTTAGCTTCGTTATTGTAAGTACAGATCTTAGTATACTCAGATAAAAACTCATCATCATCTACATGGTCATTATTTATAGGGTTATAACTAACAGAATTTCCCATAAAATAACCAGCTGAAAAGTCTGTTATATACTTAGGATAAGGTGCCATGATCTTATTATCCCTATCATCCAAAGCTCCCCCTTTTTCCAATATATCATGGCCTCCACGATAATATCTTAAAAGCTTATCATATCTATCTTTCTTAGCCTTATGCTTCTTAATAAAATCTAAGGCCTCATCTATTTCTAAAACATCAGAATTAGTCCTAAACAATACCAACCCTCCTAAAACAATAAATTCTTATCTATACTTCTTATCTTTCTTTCTATCATGTCCTCGCTTAGGCTATATCTTAACGCATCGATCGTATGATTATCCTTATCTTCTAGCCTTGGCACTGTTTCACCGAAACGATCCGTCTTATAGTCAATGTTTTCAAACTCTCTCGCAGTATTAGGACATCTTATAGGATCTATAACTATGCTTTCCAAATCATCTAGCCATTTCTCCCCAAATTCAACCGATCCAGGTTTTTTATCAGCACCTACAACGCTTATACCATAGCTTTTAAGCTCAGCTATCGACTTAGGCTCTGCACTATCAGCAATGATCATCACATCATCCAGCCCTCGACTTTTAATGATATCTCCTGCTTCTCTATTGGAAAGCTTGACTCCGTAAACTTCATCAAATATATAGATCTTTCTTCTAGTTTTATCATAATGAACCCTCACTAAGGCTAAGGGATCAGTAGCATACCCCCAGTCAAGGCCTTGCCTTAAATTATCAAAGTTTAATATTTCATCATTGCTAATCTTTCTAAACTCTAGGTTATCAAATGGAACGACTCCAGATCCTATAGCCTTACCTAGGTACTCCCATTCGTATTTTAAAGGCTTAACTTTTTTTATATGCTCAGCCTCATCTTTAAAAACGTTAGATATATAGGGATTGTCCAAGTAAGTAGAATGATGAACGTAAGTAAGATCTGATATGAATTGACTCTCAAATTTCTTATTAACCCGTGATTGCTTTCTCTTAGGAGGGTTATATGAATAAAAAAGTTTATATGACAGTCCTTCTTGAAGCTCAGCCCTTAAAACAGAGTTTTCAATCATAGAAACCTCATCCTCACTCTTAAACTCTGCTAACTCCTCAATCCAAAGGGTAGCAACAGGAAACTTTGCAACCTTTAACGATTTTATCTTGCTAGGATCATCAGCACCCCTAAAGATTATATAATTGCCACGGGTCTTATAGGTTATCTTTAAAGGACTCTTGCCAAAATGAAAGTATTCGTTACAATCTAGGACATCTATAGCTTCTTTTAATTGCTCGTAACATGATTCATATAGGGTATTGCCTACCTTTCTCACACACAATACAGATATAGGGTTATTAATAAGGTCTAGGATCAATTCTATAGCTATCATAAAGCTTTTGCCTGACCCACGACCCCCTTTTAGAACATATCTTAAGTACTTCTGATCCCTAATATTTTTATGAAAATCAGTAAAGCAAGAATTAACAAGAGTTGATAGCCTAGCTGATATCATCGATAATCTTTATCCCTTCTGAAGAATTTAAGTCGACCTTATCAGTAACCTGAATGCCACCTAATCCCAAAATGTACTTAGCTGCTTCAAGCCTAACAAACTCACTTTTTGCATCAAGTAAATCAATTAGAGTTTTACCAGCATTTGCTACTGAGATTTTTATTTCTGAATCGGTGTTGTCTTTTATCAAATTAGCAGTATTTTCATCTTCCCTTATTTTCTGTAAGGTATTTCTTGATATACCTACTTCTTGAGCAATCTCTGAATAAGTTAATCTTCTCTCAATTAGTAATTCAACGGCTTTTTTATACTTTTTTTCACTAATTCTATAAGTTTTTTTGCTCATGATTGCTCACCTCACTTTCTAAAATAATCACAAAAAAAGACAAGTCAATCACAACTTGCCTTTTACAAAAAATAAATTTTCGCT
>JAPJPH010000079.1 GCA_030825745.1 Anaerococcus sp. | reverse complement strand
AGCTAGTCTAGTTCTAACTCTGGTATTAGGTCCAACTTTATGGGGTCACCTTAGGAAACCATAAAAGAATTTAACAAGTCTTTTTCTTATATAGGTACTTATATAGGTGAATATAAGAAAAATAGGATTATCTCAAGGATTTTTACAACCTTTGAAACAATATTAGAACTTTCAATCCCTGCCATAATGGGACTTACCCTAAATTCAGCAGTAGAGAATAAAGATCTTATATTAACTGTAAAATATGGAATCTTAATGATAGGACTATCTCTACTTACTATGTTATGTGGCTTTATTGCTACTAAAAACGCAGGTCTAACTTCATCTGGTATGGCAGCGAATGCTAGGGAAGCTCAGTTTAAGAAAATTCAAGAATTCTCTTTTGAGGATTTGGAGTATTTTGGAGTAGCATCTTTATTAACTAGACTTACAAGTGATATCCAACAAATTGCCCAGTCCATGTTCCTATCAACTAGGTTTGTTGTAAAAACATTGGTAATGGCCATAGTTGCCTTTATATTTGCATTTAGGGCATCTGCTAAGTTATCACTCATGT
The DNA here is from genome assembly GCA_030825745.1 of Anaerococcus sp. Classification (GTDB taxonomy): domain Bacteria; phylum Bacillota; class Clostridia; order Tissierellales; family Peptoniphilaceae; genus Anaerococcus. The sequence goes on along the minus strand of JAPJPH010000079.1, from coordinate 4,335 downwards.
TTTTAATTGCAGTACCCTTATTATTTATAGGATTAATGGCGCTTACCACTTTTGCTCTACCAAAGTTTAAAAAAGCTCGTAAGCAATATGATAGGTTAAACCTAGTTGTCGAAGAAAATTTAAATAATATGAGAGTAGTAAAATCTTTTGTTAGAAAAAGATATGAACTTGAAAAATTTGCTGTAGAAAATGATGAAATGTTTAGACTCGCTGATGGTAGTCAAGGACCTATGAGTTTTATATTTCCAATAGCAAATGTAGTTTTATTTTTAACATTTTTAGCCATTACCTATTTTGGGGGCATAGAAATTATAGAAGGTCGCCTAGGAGTAGGAGACCTAATTGCCTTTAATATGTATGCAATCATGCTTTTAGGAGCTTTTATTGGAATTAGCATGGTATTAACAATGTTTATGACAGCCTCTCCTGGAGTAAGCAGGGTAGCTGAAGTATTACAAAGAGAAGTTAGTATGGATGATTCGAATAAAATTGATGGATTAGATCTAGAAGATGGCTCTATCGATTTTGATAATGTATCATTTAAATATGCTGAAAGCTCAGATAAATATCAACTAGAAGATATAAATCTTCATATAAAATCAGGAGAATCCATTGGTATATTAGGAGCAACCGGATCTGCTAAATCCACCCTGGTACAGCTTATACCAAGACTCTATGATATTAGCAAAGGTAGCATAAGAGTAGGAAAGCATGATATAAAAGATTATTCTTTTAAAAACTTAAGAGATGGAGTAAGTATAGTCTTACAAAAAAACACCCTATTTTCCGGTACTATAGAAGAAAATTTAAAATGGGGAAATGAAAATGCTAGCTTTGATCAAGTAAGAGAAGTAGCTGAAATTGCCCAAGCAGATGAATTTGTAAGCCAAAGAGAAGACTCATATAAGTCTGTTTTAGGCCAAGGTGGTAGTGGAGTATCTGGAGGACAAAGACAAAGACTAACTATAGCTAGGTCTCTTTTAAAAAGACCTAAAATACTTATCTTAGATAACTCTACATCTGCTGTAGATACAAAAACTGAAAGCTCTATTATTGAAGCTATTAATGATTATGATAAGGAGTTAACAAAAATTATTATATCCCAAAGAATATCTTCTTTTAAATATACAGATAGAATTATTGTCATGGAAGAGGGTAGGATTTCTGATATAGGAAATCATGAAGACTTGTATAGTAGAAACGAAGTTTATAGAAAAACCTATGACATCCAACAAAATGGAGGTGGTGATAATGAGTAATATTAATAAAAATGATAAAAAAAGAAAAAAGATATCATTTAAGTCTATAAAAAGACTCTTATTATACCTACTAGCTTATAAGTGGCAACTTTTTATAGTTATACTGTGTGTTATAATTGCATCATTTACTCAAATTGCAGGTGTTAATATGCTAAGACCTATAATAGATGATTATATCTTAAAATCAGATATAAAGGGTCTTAAATCAGCAGTTATTATGATGGCCCTTGTATATGCTATCTCAGCTATTACTTCATTTATCTATGCTAGATTAATGGTAAGGGTAGGAGAAAGATCAATTAGAAATTTAAGAGAAGACCTCTTTAAAAAAATCCAAGACCTACCTATTAGCTACTTTGATAACAACCAGCACGGTGAGATTATGAGTAGGTTTACCAATGATACAGATGTATTAATCCAAGCAGTAGATAATACAATACCAACCTTATTAAGAAGTATATTAACCTTCGTTGGAACTTTAATAGTAATGATTAAATTAGATATATTCTTAACCCTAGCCATGGTAGTAGGATTATTAATACTAGTACCTATATTATCAAAAATTGTTTATAAGACTGGTATATATTTTTCCAAGGCCCAAAAAAACGTATCAGCCCTTCATGGTTTTGATGAAGAGATCTTATCTGGTCAAAAGGTAATAAAAGTATTTAGTAGGGAAGATAAGGTAGAAGAAGAATTTATCAAAAAAAGCCAAGAGCTTAGAAGATCCTTCGCTACTGCAAATATAAATGCTGGTAAAATAATGCCATTTTTACTAAATTCCATAAATATAGTATATGCCTTATTAACAGTAATTGGAGTTTACCAAACTATAAAAGGATCCATTACTGTTGGGGTACTAGCTGCATTTTTATCAAATGTTAGACAAATTCAAAACCCAATCATAAATATTAGTCAACAAGCAAATTCAATATTTTCAGCTCTAGCTGGAGCTGATAGGATATTTGAAGTAATAGATCAAGAATCTGAAGTAGATACAGGTTTTATAGAACTTACAAATGTAATTATCAATAAAGATGATAGTATAAAAGAACATGATGGCTTAACTGGTAGATACGCATGGAAGATTACCGAAAATGGGAAAACTAATTATAAACTCCTAAAAGGAAAGATAGAATTTAAAAATGTATACTTCTCCTATGATGGTAGTAATGATATCTTAAAAGATATTTCATTTTATGCCAATCCAGGTGAAAAAATAGCCTTTGTAGGATCTACTGGAGCAGGAAAAACAACCATCACAAATGTAATAACTAGGTTTTACGATATAGATAGGGGAGTGATTGAAATTGATGGAATTGATATCAAAAAAATAAAAAAAGAATCCCTAAGAAAAGCCTTTGGAATGGTACTTCAAGATGTAAACCTATTTACTGATACAATTGAAGAAAATATAAGGTATGGAAACCTAAGTGCAACTTATGAAGATGTTTACTCTGCAGCTAGACTATCAGGCGCAGATAGTTTTATAAAAAGGCTACCAGAAACCTATAAGGAGAAAATTCATGGGGATGGATCTTCATTATCAGATGGTCAAAACCAACTTATATCAATATCAAGGGCTGCTATAGCTGAGCCACCAATGCTAATATTAGATGAGGCAACTAGCTCTATTGATACAGCTACAGAAGTAGCAGTTACAGAAGCTATGGATAATTTGATGATAGGATCTACATCAATAGTAATAGCTCATAGGCTATCTACCATCCAAAATTCAGATGTTATTATGGTAATGGAAGATGGTAGAATTATCGAAAGGGGAAACCACGAAAAACTAATAGAAGAGAAGGGAACCTATTGGCAGTTATATACAGGTAAAAAGGAATTAGACTAGCAAGATAAAACTCTACTTTTCAAAATAAAGTAGAGTTTTATTAAAATAATTGACAAATAGAATTATTAATAATATAATAGATAGGTAACCAAATAAGCCCAGATAGCTCAGTCGGTAGAGCAGAGGACTGAAAATCCTCGTGTCGGTGGTTCGATTCCGCCTCTGGGCACCAAAAATATAAAGAAAACTTTACAAAGTAAGAAATATGTAATATAATATAATGTGTGCGGATGTGGCTCAGTGGTAGAGCATCGCCTTGCCAAGGCGAGGGTCGCGAGTTCGAATCTCGTCATCCGCTCCACTAATTTATGGCGCCATAGCCAAGTGGTAAGGCAGAGGTCTGCAACACCTTTACCCTCAGTTCAAATCTGAGTGGCGCCTCCAAATAACCCTCTTTAAGAGGGATTTTTTTTTGAGGAAAATTATGTTAATAATAAGTAATAAATCTAGTGATCATTTTAAAGAATTTCTAGATAGCAAGAAAATAGAGTATATACTAACCATAGATAATGAAAATCTTGATAAGAGAGTAGCGGATCATCCTGACCTATCTATATTTGTAAAAAAAGATAAGTCTTTGATTATAGATAAAAGTGTATCTAACTATTATAAAAAGCTATTGCCTGATAAAAATATTATTGAAGGAGATATGGTAGCTAATAAATATCCAAATGATGCAATATATAATGTATACCATACTGGAAAATTCTATATTCATAATGATATTACAGAAAAAAATATAAAAGCATATTTGGAAAAAGAAAAACTTAAGCACATCTATGTTAAACAAGGATATACAAGATGTTTAATAGTTCCTATGAAAGATCTGTTTTTAACAAGTGATTATGGAATATATAAAAAATCAAAATCTAAGGCAAATGTTAGGCTAATACCTGAAGATAAAATAGATCTAGATGGTTTTTCTAAAGGGTTTTTAGGAGGATGTTGCGGGATATATAGGGGCGATTTATTATTTAATGGTGATATTGAAAATTTATCTAGTTTTAAAGCTATTAAAGAGGCTTCACAATTAACCGGGACAAGACTAATATATCCTAAAGGAAAGCTATTAGATACCGGTTCTATCCTAGAAATATAAAAAAAAACTATAAAATATGCATGATCAACGTTATATCTGTCTCTAAAAAACATCAGACGCATCCTAACAAGGTAGAGATCAGAAGTTATACTGCTGGGGCGGATACAAATATGAAGCTGACG
>JAPJPH010000001.1 GCA_030825745.1 Anaerococcus sp. | reverse complement strand
CTTCCTTTTTCAGCAAAATTCTAATTTAAATTACCTGAGATAAATTGTAAACTTTATCTATTAAAGGAGCTTATTATTTTTCGTAAGTTTAGATAAGGATAAGATACTTTATTCTAATTTTAAAACAAGCTCGGTTGCCCGAGCTAGTCTTTATTTGGATAGTTTCTTATTTACTGCATCAACAGTTTTTTTGTCATGGAAGTAGTAGATTATCCATATTATTACATAGATTATTACGAAAACACCTATTGGATATATAAGGATTTTGGATAATTCAAACCATCTTAAATAAGTTCCTGCAAGGATAAAGTAGGAAATTAGGATTAAGAAGTGAATTATTTGTTTTCCTCTGCTATATTTTTCTCTTAATTTTAAGATAATAGTGCTAAGTTCTGGGACTAGGCAAAAACCACCGTAGATTAAAACTTGGATTATTCTTCCAGTACCTGGACTTACTCTAGCAAGAAATTCGGGATATCCTACAAACTCAACTCCTAGATATAGGGAAATTATAGCTTCTATTATTCCTCCGATTCCAACGCCTACGAGAAACTGCATTAGTAAATTTTTGATATTTTTCATATTCTCCCCCTAAAGGCCCAAGGCCTTCTTAAATTCTTTAAGTTTTCTCCTAGAAACATAGCTAACATCTCCATTAGCAAGGTCAACTGCAATTGTTCCTGTAAAAGATAGGTCAAGTCTTTTTACATAGTCAAGGTTTACGATTTCAGATCTAGATATCCTGATGAAATTTCTTCTGTCAGCCTTTGATTCAAATTCATAGATAGTAAGCCTTGTAGTGTAGGTATTATCTTTTGTTTTAATATATACGCTTTTATCCTGGGCATATATTCTTATTATCTCATCAAAGGATAGGATGAAAACTTCCTTAGACTGAAAAGCCACTATCTTATCAAGCAAAGTTTCTGTTAAGGCATCCCTTATATTTTCGACTTCTTTAGAATACTTGCTGGAATAAATCTTGACTGTGTTTTCTTCCATCGATTCATCTATTATTATTTCAACCTTCATAGCTACCTCCTAAGACTATTATAGATTATCTACTGGAAGGATTCACTTGTTTTCCGATAAAAGGGAGGATTTCTATGATAAACGGCAAAAAACCTGCCGATATGATCGACAGGTTAGTTTTTAGAAGAGCTTTTCTAGATGGCCCAATTACCATTTTCAAATATTTTATATTCCCTACCTTCTTTAATACCTGTTATTTCTAAGTCGGAAGATCCTACCATGAAGTCTTCATGGATTAGGGAATCATTTATGCCAATATCTCTTAATTTATCATCATCTACATCAACTCCACCTTCTACTGTTGTAGGGTAGGCCTTACCTAGGGCAAAGTGGCAGGAGGCATTTTCATCAAAGAGGGTGTTATAGAATAATACATTTGAGTTTGATATAGGACTATCATATGGGACTAGGGCAACTTCTCCTAGATATCTAGATCCCTCATCTGAATCTAGCATCTTTTCTAGGGCATCTTTTCCATATTTTGCATCAAAGTCGACTACTTTTCCATCTTCAAAGATAAAGTAAAAATCATCTATAACTACTCCGTTATAAACTAGGGGCTTACTTGCTACTAGTTTCCCATCTACCTTGTTATACAAAGGAGAAGTAAAGACTTCTTCTGTTGGGATATTTGGTACAAATTTATCACCCTTTTCGTTTGTTGAACCTGCACTCATCCATATATGATTTTTAGGAAGTCCCACACTTAGGTCAGTACCATTTGATGATTTATATACTATTTTTTCAAACTGGTGGCTATTTAGGTAGTTTGCCTTATTGTCTAAACCTTCTAGGTGCTCTTGCCAATTTTTCTTGGTAATATCCCATGATTCATCTATCCTTGATACATCTAAGATTAGCTCCCATAGCTTATCATAAGCTTGATCTTCTGTTAGCTCACTAAATACCTTCTTGGCCCATTTTTTTGTTGGAACTGAAATAACTAGCCAGGAGATAATATCATTCATTGAGTATTTAACAAAGTCTTTGGTCATTTTTGAATTTTCTCTAATGGCTTGGGCTATTTTTTCTTGGTCTAGTCCATCTAATAGGTCTGGGTCTTGGGCTGAGATAGATATCCTATTTGATCTTTTTTCTTCTATTTGATATTTTAGTTTCTCTATTTTCCAGTTTGCAACTTCATTTAAGGTTTTTTGGTCTTGGTAGGTGTAGGCTAGTCTAGTTAGGTAGTCATCTCTAAAATCTATGGAAACAAGTCTAGCTCCCCTCTCATAGGCGGCCTTGGCCATGGCCCTAGCTAATTCTGGGCTTTCTATAGGGGAATTTATTAGTAGGTCCTCACCTTTTTGCACATTTACTCCAAATTCTACAGCAAGTCTTGCAAAATTTTCTAATCTTTTGTTCATATCTTTATCCTCCATTTTTATTACTATACTAAATTTTACATAAATTTCTCATCTTCTAGCTAGTTATCTTCATAATGGGTAGAATAATTGTAGTTATTAAAATCAAATTAAAGGAGTAACTAATGAAAAAAAGAAGTGAAGTAGATAAGGCTCAAACCTGGGCTATAGATGATATGTACAAGGATGATGAGGCTTTTAAAGCTGATATTAAAAAATTAAAGTCCCTTAGAGATGATTTTATAAATAAATATAAAGAGTTTGATAGTAGTGAGAGGGTAATTGAAGCTTTGGATAAATATTCTGAAATTACTGCTCTTATAGATAAATTATTTACCTTTGCTGGTATTACCATGGAAGTTGATGCGACAGATCCAAATCCATCAAAAAGATATTTAGGCCTATCTGATGAGGCGGCCCTAGTTATAGCTGACCTATCATTTTTTGAGTCAAAATTAGCTAGGCTTGATTCTAATATCCTAGATGAAGTAAAAAATAAGAAGAGTGAGTATAGGTATTTTCTAGAATTAATTCAAAAGAAAAAAGACCATCTGCTATCTGATCAGACAGAGGCAGTCCTAGCCAAGCTTGCCCCTAGCCTAGATGCCCCATATAAAAACTATAATGATATGCGTTATGGAGATATGAGCTTTGATGATATTTCCTATGGTAATGATAATATCACCCTAAATCACAACACCTTTGAAGAATTTTTAGAAGCTGATCCAAGAGAAGATCTAAGAAGAGAAGCTTTCAAAAAATACCATGAGGTTTTAGCTAAATACCAACATGCTGATGGATCAATTTATAATAATCAAATGAGTACTGAAAAAAAGATTTCCGATATTAGAGGATATGAATCAGTATTTCATTACCTTCTAGCCAGACAAGATATAGACTTTGATATCTATAATAACCATCTAGATGTAATAATGGATGAACTAGCCCCTCATATGAGAAAGTATGCAGAAATTATCAAAAACCACTATGGCTTAGATGAGATGACCTATGCTGATTTAAAACTATCTATAGATAGTGATTATGAACCAAAGGTAAGCTTTGAAAAAGCCCGTGATTATATCCTAGATGGCCTATCACCTTTGGGTGAAGATTATGTCAAAATCCTAGAGACTGCATTTTCAGATAGGTGGATAGACTATGCTCAAAACTTTGGAAAAAGAACTGGAGCCTTTTGTGCATCACCCTACCTATCCCACCCATTTATAATGACAACCTACAATGAATCCATGAGCCAGGTAATGACCCTAGCCCACGAACTAGGCCATGCAGGTCAAGGGGTATTATCAAATTCTAACCAAAATGTTTTAGCTGCTGATATGAGTATGTACTTTGTAGAAGCTCCATCTACTGCCAATGAAATCACCATGGAAAGATACCTATTAAATAAGGCCAAGGATAAGAGAGAAAGACTTTGGGTTTTATCAACTATGATTGGAAAAACCTACTACCATAACTTTGTAACTCACTTTATAGAAGCCTACTTCCAAAGAGAAGCCTACAGGAGAATAGATAGGGGTGAGGCCTTAACTAGCGATGATTACAACCAAATATTTAAAGAAACTCTAGAAAAATTCTGGGGTGATTCAGTTATCCTAAATGAGGGAAGTGAGCTTACATGGATGAGACAACCTCACTATTACATGGGCTTATATTCCTATACCTACTCAGCAGGTCTTACCATAGGAACCCTAATGTCAGATAAAATAGTAAATGGTGAAGATAGCGATAGAAAAAATTGGATAGAAATCCTAAAATTAGGAGGATCAGTTTCTCCAATAAAGCTTGCTGAAAAAGCTGGAGTTGATATGACAACTACAAAGCCAATTAGTGAGGCTATAGAATTTATAGGCTCTATTATAGATGAAATTGATAGCCTAGTAAAAGAACTTGATATGTATAAATAATGTTTTACGAAAGTGCAAAAAAATTAGAAGAAGAAACCGTAGAAATCAGAAGAAGGCTCCATGAAAACCCGGAGCTTTCTAATGAAGAATATGAATCCTTAGCCTATATTAAAAACATCCTTTATAAAAATAATATAGAGTATACACAGGTAAATAAGGGTGGCATCCTAGCCTTTATAGAGGGCAATAAAGATATAAAGGCTAAAAAAACTATATTACTAAGGGCTGACATAGATGCCTTACCTATAGAAGAGAGTGATTATAACCTAAAAGGTAAAAAAATAGTTAGGTCAAAGAGAAAAAATATCATGCACGCCTGTGGCCATGATGCTCATACTGCCATAGCCCTTAGCATAGGAAAGATTTTAAATCAAAAAAAAGATGAATTTGCAGGAAGACTCATCATAGCCTTTGAAAGGGGAGAAGAGAAAACCAATAATTATAGGTATCTATTGGCATATTTAGATGATAATAATATAAGAGTTGATACAGCCTTTGCTATCCATGTTGATCCTAATATAGACTCTGGCAAAATTGCCATAAGCGAGGGTTTTATAAACTCTGCCCCCATGATGTTTGATATAGAAATTTTAGGTAGAAGTGGCCATGGGGCTAGGCCTTATATGGCAAATAGCCCCCTAGATACCTTTATAGATATCATAAATAACTTAAATAACTTAAGGGTTAGAAATCTAGATCCATTTTCACCACTAACCTATTCTATAGGGGAGGTTAAGATGGGAGATACTTATAATCAAATACCAGAATCTCTTAGATTTATACTTGATTACCTAAACTCCAAGCTAAAATTAGAAAAACCTAAATTTAATAATAAATTTAAAAACTTATTAGAAGAAGAGGGATTAAATAAACAAGTAATAGATAAAATATATAAAAGGATAAGGCAGTAGGCATCCTGCCTTCTTATTTTTTCTTAGACATATTTCAAATAAGCTAGCCTTTTTCTAACTATTATGTAAGTTTAAAGGAAGATGAGATCATCGGGTCACTTACTAAATTTGTTAAGATAAGGCTATTCTATCCTTACTTACAAAATCTTTTTAAATTTCTAGAAATTTCACCGCCCAAGGAGTAACATCTTTATACTAAATGGAAGGATTTTAATTAATTTATCCTTGTTTTAGATAAATTTAAGATTAAATAAAAAAAACTTGGGTAATGATATTCAATTTCATCTCCATATCTGTTATAATATAGGTGAAAGATAATTTGGTCTTATATTTGCTTGATAGCTGATAATAACAATCAGTATTAATCATAAGTAAATGGCTGGCCAAGTACATATATAAGGAGTAAGTTATGATGACATTAAAAGACATACCTGTTGGTGGATTTGCCACCATCAAAAAAGTTGGTGGAGTAGGTCCCACCAAAAGAAGAATCATGGAAATGGGAGTAACCAGAGGAACTCCTGTCATGGTTAGGAAAAAAGCTCCTCTGGGAGATCCTATTCAATTATCACTTAGAGGCTTTGAACTTACTATTAGAAAAGCAGATGCTGAAAATATTATAGTGGAGGATTAGTATGAGTAAGTTTAACATAGCCCTAGCTGGAAACCCCAATTCAGGCAAGACAACCTTGTTTAATGCCCTAACCGGGTCAAACCAAAAGGTTGGAAACTGGCCTGGGGTCACAGTTGATAAGAAGGAAGGAACATTAAAAAAACATAAAGATATAATTATTCAAGACTTGCCAGGTATATATTCTCTATCTCCCTATACTATGGAGGAGATTGTATCTAGGAAATACCTTATTAAAAATAAGCCAGACCTTATTGTAAACCTGGTAGATGCATCTAATCTAATTAGAAATTTATACCTAACCACCCAGTTATTAGAGCTTGGTATACCAACTATCATAGCTTTAAACATGATGGATATTTTAAGAAATAACAAGGAGAGTATAGATACTAAAAGACTTTCTGAAATCTTAGGATGTCCAGTTGTAGAGATTGTAGCTAGTAGGGAAGATGGGCTTGATGATTTAACTAAAGCTATCCTAGATGCGAAAGATAATAAATTCTACCCCCACCCACTTAGCTTTTCACCAGGTATGGAAGGGGCAATAGCAGAGATTAGATCCTTATTTAGTAAGGAAGTTAATGAAGATTTCGCTAGATTTTATTCAATTAAGGCCTTTGAAGAAGATGTAGATATGATAAGCGACCTTGATTTAAGTGATGATGACCTAACTAAGATATCAGATATTAGAAAAAGAGTTGAAAAAGAGTTTGATGATGATGCTGAAAGTATCATAACAACAGAAAGATATGATGCCCTATCAAAGGTAGAGACTAATGTCTATAAGAGAGTTCCTATAAAGATGACTAGGACTGATAAGATAGATAAGATTGTTACAAGCAAAGCCTTGGGTCTTCCTATCTTTGCCATAGTTATGTTTATGGTCTACTACCTATCTATAGCAACAGTTGGTACATCTGCCACAGATGCTGTTAATGGATTTTTTGAATTTAGACTAGCCCCAGCTGTGGGTTACTTTCTTACATCTATTGACATAAATGAGGCCCTAATAGGCCTAGTTACAGATGGTATTATATCAGGGGTTGGCGCTGTTTTAGGATTCTTGCCACAAATGATAGTCCTATTTTTATTACTTAGCCTATTAGAAGATATAGGTTATATGTCTAGGGTTGCCTTTGTAATGGATAAGGTATTTAGATCCTTTGGTTTATCTGGAAAAAGCTTTATCCCCCTAATGATATCAACAGGTTGTGGGGTTCCAGGAATCCAAGCTTCAAGGACCATAGAAAATGACAGGGATAGAAGGATAACCATAATGACTGCAACCTTTATGCCATGCTCTGCCAAACTACCGGTTATAGCTATGATATCTGGTGCATTTTTTGCAAACAACCAAGCCCTAATTACATTTTCATTTTATATGATAGGTATACTTGCTGTAATAATATCAGGGCTTATCCTAAAGAAATTTAAAACACTTGCATCAAAACCAGCTCCCTTTGTTATGGAGCTGCCAGAATATCATATGCCTAGAATCACTTCTGTAGTAAAGGAAGTTTATAATGAGGCAGAAAGTTATGTAGAAAGAGCTGGGTCAGTTATCCTAGTATCAACAGTTGTAATATGGTTTTTATCTAACTTTGACTTTAGATTTAACCTAGTGACTGATAACCCTCAAAATTCTATCCTAGCTGGGATAGGATCAGCTATAACCATCTTATTTAAACCGATAGGTTTTAATGGATGGCAGGCTACAGTTGCAACTATAACAGGCTTTGTTGCCAAAGAAAATGTAGTTGGAACCTTGGGTGTATTATTAAATACAAGTATAGAGCAAACTAATATGTCTGTAATAGATGGCTTTAATATAGTCATAGGTAATGAAATATCAGGCTATTCATTCCTCTTATTTAATATGTTATGTATGCCTTGTTTTGCAGCAGTTGGTGCTATAAAGACAGAGATGAATAATATGAGATGGACCCTAGCAACTATAGGATATCAAATGGGATTTGCATATTTAATCTCATTTATATTCTATCAGCTAGCCACAGCTATAAATGAATCTACATTTAGTCTAGCTACTTTACTAGCTATAATTTCACTAGTAGTTGTCATTTATTTAATATTTAGACCAAATAAATATAAGAATTATGAGCAAGAATATAGTATAGCCTAAGGAGGAGATAATGAACATACAATCATGGATTTTACTTTTTATAATATTATTTATAGTAAGCTACATTGTTTATAATAGATATATCAAAGATGGGGGTGAAGGTCATTGTAAGAACTGCGCCCAAGCAAAAAAAAGCAAGCTAAAATAGTTCTTGACAAACTTGATTTTTAGAGTAAGGCATGTTATAATTGAATAAATTAGGTAAGGAGGGAGTGTTAGTCACTCCCTTTATTAATCCTGCGAAATTTTTGGTAAAATAAATTACCGAACTAAAGACATACTTTTTTAAGAAATAAGGAGAAGAAAATGAGTAACGTAAGAGTAAGATTTGCACCATCACCAACAGGATATCTTCATATAGGAGGACTTAGGACAGCCCTATTTAACTACCTATATGCTAGACATACCGGAGGGGATATGCTACTTAGAATAGAAGATACTGATAGGACTAGGTTTGTAGAAGGAGCTTTAGAAAACCTACTAAAGGCTTTAAAATGGTCTGGAGTAGAAATCGATGAGGGAGTTATGCTAGATGAAGAAGGAAGGGTAACTCAAAAAGGAGATTTCGGTCCATATATCCAATCTGAAAGAGTAGAAGCAGGAATTTATAACAAATATATTGAACAACTTATAGAAGAAGGCAAGGCCTATTATTGTTTCTGCAGCCAAGAAAGAATAGATAAACTTAGAGATAGGCAAAGGGCAGATGGACTTACTCCAAAATATGATGGTCTATGTAAGTCTATTCCACTAGAAGAAGCAAAAGAAAGAGTAGCAAATGGTGAAGAGTATACAGTTAGACTAAAACTACCTCAAGATACTGAAATCACCTTCCATGACCATATTAAAGGAAATATCACATTTAATACAGATGACCTAGATGACCAAGTCCTAATAAAAAGAGATGGATACCCAACCTATCACTTTGCAGTAGTAGTAGATGATCACCTAATGGGAATAACCCATGTAGTAAGGGGAGATGAATGGATCTCATCTACACCAAAACACGTATTTTTATATGAAGCCTTTGGCTGGCAATCACCTGAATATATCCACCTACCAACCGTACTAAATAAAGATCACAAAAAATACTCAAAGAGAAATGGTGATGGGATGGTAGAAGATTTCATAGAAGAAGGATATATGCCAGAAGGACTAATAAACTTCCTATCATTACTAGGTTGGTCACCAGATAGTGAAGAGGAAATATTTACAATTAAAGAGCTATCTGACCAATTTGACTTTGACAGGGTAAATAAGACAGGAGCAGTTTTTGATAAAAGAAAACTAGACTGGGTAAATGGTCATTATGTAAGAGAGCTAGATGAGAAGAGCCTTGCAGAAAGTATCAAACCATATATGATAAAATCTGGTTTAATAGGAGAAGATTATCCACAAGATAAGCTAATACTACTAGCAAAAACCTGGCAATCAGCCATAGATAAATTCTCTGATGCACCAAAATTAGCTAAAAACTACTTTATAGAAGATAGCGAAATGGTATGGGAAGATGAGGCCAAAGAATCAATAAAAACAGAAGAAGCAAAAACATTATTTGATTCTTTCCTAAATCACCTAGAAGAAATAGATGAAGTAGATGAAGACTTTGCTGGATCAATAATGAAAACTATCCAAAAAGAAACCAAAATAAAGGGTAAAAACCTATGGTTCCCAGTAAGGGCAGCCCTAACAGGATCAGTTCATGGACCAGAACTTTCAAATGCATTTATAATAATGGGCAAGGAAAAAATCAAAAATAGACTTAACTATGTAAAGGAAAACTTTTAATGAAAATTCATAACACGCTTACCAGACAAAAAGAAGACTTTAAAGAAATAGAAGAAAATAAAATAAAAATGTATGTCTGTGGGCCAACTGTTTATGATTATATGCACATAGGTAATGCTAGACCCCTAGTAGTATTTGATACATTTAGACGTTTTATGACCTTTAGGGGATATGATTTAACCTATGTAATTAATTTTACAGATGTTGATGATAAAATTATAAAAAAATCAATAGAAGAAAAAATCACAACCAAACAAGTAACAGACAAATATATAAAAGCCTATATGGATGATGCCAAAGACTTAAACCTAGATGAAGAAAATACCATCCACCCAAGGGCAACTGAAGTTATATATGATATCATAGACTTTGTAAAGTCCCTAGTAGATAAAAACCTAGCCTATGAAGTAGATGGAGATGTCTACTTTGATGTAAGTAAGGCAGAGGATTATGGTAAACTTTCAGGCAAAAACCTAGAAGACCTAGTACATGGTGCCAGTCAAAGGGTAGATGATAATCAGACCCTTAAGAAAAAATCTCCAGCAGACTTTGCTCTTTGGAAAAAAACAAAGATAGATGGGGAGATAAGCTGGGATAGCCCATGGGGATCTGGTAGACCAGGTTGGCATATAGAATGCTCAACCATGGCCAAAAAGATTCTAGGAGATACCATAGATATCCATGCTGGTGGAGAGGATCTAGAATTTCCTCACCACGAAAATGAAATAGCCCAATCAGAAGGATTAAATGAAACTACCTTTGCCAACTACTGGATGCATAATGGCATGATCCAAGTTGATGGATCAAAAATGAGCAAGTCCTTAGGAAATTTCTTTACCCTTCATGATATCAAAAAAGAATATGACCTTATGGTAATTAGGTTTTGGCTATTATCAACAAACTATAGGCAACCTATAAACTTTACCAAACAGATCATAGACCAGGCACAAAATTCCCTACAAAGACTAAACACAGCTTACTTTAACCTAGAGGATTTAGTAGAAGTGGTAGAAGATAAAAAGCTAAGTAAGGATGAAGAAAAACTTCTTGAGGAATTTAAGAAAAATAAGGAGAATTTCATAAAAGTTATGGAAGATGACTTAAATACAGCAGATGCCATAACAGTTCTTTTTGATATAGCTAAATTTGCTAATAGCAATGCTAACAAAGATTCATCCAAAGAATTTGTAAAAACAATAAAAGATGAATATGAACTCTTATTTAATACCCTAGGCCTATTATTTAAGAAAAAAGAAGTAGACGAAGAAGAAATAGAAAAAATTAATGCTCTCATAGAAGAAAGATCAATAGCCAAGAAAAACAAGGACTATAAAAGGGCAGATCAAATAAGAGATGAGCTAAATCAAATGGGTATAGCCATCAAAGATACCAGAGACGGTGTTAAATGGGAGAAAATCTAATGGATAAAATATATGGAAGAAAACCAGTCCTAGATACCCTAGATAGCGAAATTGCGGTAAAAAAATGCTATATTCAACAATCAACATCACCCCTAATAGCAAAAATAATAGATAAGTGTGAGAAAAAAAATATAGAAATAAACTTTGTAGACAAGAACTTTTTTGATAAGATAAATATGAACCACCAAGGGGTCATGATAGAAGTAGAATCTTTTAAATATAAAAACTTAGAAGATATAGAAAATTTAGAAAGAGTAATTATTCTAGATAAGATAGAAGACCCTCACAACCTAGGGGCCATAATAAGAAGTGCTGAAAGTTTTGACATATCAGCAGTAATAATCCCTGAAAGAAGAGCAGCTCAAGTAAATCCAACAGTTTATAAGACAAGTGCTGGAGCAATCAACAATATGGATATAGTTAGAGTTGTAAACATAAGTAGGTGTATAGAAAAACTAAAAGAGATAGGATTTTGGGTTTATGGCCTAGATGGAGAAGGTGAAGATAGTCTAAGGGATACAAACTTAGAAGGGAAAGTAGCCTTAGTTGTTGGAAACGAAGGATCTGGCATATCTAAACTAGTAGCAAAAAATTGCGATAAGCTGGTTAAAATTCCCATGTATGGAAAAATCAATAGTTTAAATGCCTCAGTAGCAGCAGCTATTGCTATGTATGAGCTAGTAAGATAATGAAAAAAAATGCAAAAGTCACTACCCTAATAGATGGATATAACGTAATAAACAAATGGAATAACCTAATAGACCTAAAAGATATAGACCTAGAAAAAGCAAGAGAAGATCTAATAGAAGAATTAGCTGAATACAAGTCCCTATCAGGAGAAGATATCACAGTGGTTTTTGATGCCTATAACCAAGATAGGGTAAAAGAAACAGAGTTTGAAAAATATGGTATAAAGATAGTCTTTACCAAAAGATTTCAAACAGCAGATACCTATATAGAAAGAGAGCTTTCTAAAAAGAAGACCTACCACAATGTGAAAGTAGTGACAGATGATGGGGCCATCCAAACCCAGGCAACCACCAAGGGAGCTATAAGGGTTACAGCCTATGAGCTAAAAAATGATATAAGTCAATTAAAAAATAAAATTCAAAGAAAAAAGAAACTAAGCTTTGAAAAAAATCTAACCTCCTATCCAATCTCAGATGAGATGATAGGAAAATTAGATGAATTAATAAAAAATTTGGAAAATAACGGTAAATAAATTCAATGGGTGATAAAATGGATAAAATAAATTTATCAGATGAGTCTACTTTAGACAAGCTAAAAGAGTATCTTAACTCGGATGAATTAACAGAAGATGAGATTAATCAAGCAATCGAAGGACTATCTGAAGAAGAAAAAGAAGAAATAATAGAAATAATAACAGATGATCAAGACCAAGACCAGCTAGATGAGGATGATGAGGACTTTGAATTTATTGGACGCGCCAAAAATGGGACAAACACATCCATAGCTCCAATAAGACGAAGGGATATGATGAAACTATCTGACCTATCAAATGAGCAGATAGTAGAGCAGTTCCAACTAGGAAATCAAAATGCCCTAGCAGCCTTAGTTGACAAAAACCAAGGACTAGTTAGGTCCAGGGCCTCATATTTTTTTAGGTCCCATGGAAATGACCTAGACCTAGAAGACCTAGTCCAATCAGGTATGCTTGGCATGATAAGGGCAGCAGAAAAATTTGACCTATCTTTAGGTTATAAATTTACAACCTATGCCTATAAATGGATAGACAAGGCTATTAGAAAGGCCATCAACAAAGAGGGTCATACCATAAGGATCCCAGCTGGAAAATATCTAAAACTAAACAAACTAAAACAAATCCTAAAGGCTAACCCAGAGGCTAGTGATGATGAAATATATAGGATTTTGGAAAATGAAGGGATAGATAAAAAACAAGCTGATGACCTATTTTTAATAAATAGAAACCAAGTAAATTCAACTAGCCTAAACATTAACTTAGATAGTGAAGACTCTACTGGAGATGAGCTGATGGATATGGTTGGAGATGAGTCAACCCCAGTTGATATGCTTATCTTAGAAAAAGATATGGAAAACTTTCTAATAAAGGCCTTAGACCAACTAAGTGATAGAGAAAAACAAATCATCATCTACAGGTATGGTCTAGATAACGAAAAACCAAAAACCCTAGAAGAAATAGGAAAAATTTATGACCTATCTAGAGAAAGAATTAGACAAATAGAAAACCAGGCCTTGGGAAAATTAAAAGATTTCTCTGAAAGAGAAGAATAAAAATCACCTACATAAGTTAGGTGATTTTTTAAATGATAACTTTTAATTTAACAAAAAATAAAGTATAATTATCTAGATAAACCGACACGTTAACAAAGTAAATAATAGGAGAATAGCCATGGAAAAATTTAATGAGATAATTGGCCTAATAAACGATAGTCTGTATACATATATATTGATGCCCATACTACTTTTAGTAGGTATATATTTTACTATAAAACTTAGGGCAGGCCAGCTAACAAACTTAAAAGAAGCTATAAAATTGATAAGTAGAAAAAGCGATAAAGAAGGATCTATATCACCCTTTAAGGCCTTTACAGTATCAGCAGCCAGCCACATAGGAACTGGAAATATAGTAGGAGTAGCAGCAGCTATTTCAGTAGGTGGAGCTGGTGCAGTATTTTGGATGTGGGTAACAGCCCTTATAGGAGGAGCCTCATCCTTTGTAGAAAATACTCTAGGTCAAATTTTTAAAGAAAAAAATGAAGATGGTACATATAAGGGTGGCCCATATTTTTATATGATCAAGACCCTAAAAAAACCAGCCATGGCCGTAACCTTTGCTATAGTAATATCTATAGTTTACGGATTTATGTTTAACTCCATGCAGGCAAATACCATATCTCAAGGATTTAATCAAAGCTTTAACATAAGCCCAACAATAAGTGCTATTATTTTGATGCTTGTAGCAGGTTTTGTTATCTTTGGTGGAATTAGGATTATAGCAGATATAACTTCTCTTATAGTACCAGTTATGGCCCTAGCTTATATGGGGATGGTATTATTTATACTAGTCACAAATATAAGTAAGGTCCCTCATATGTTTAGCCTTATATTTAAAGGAGCCTTTAATGCCAAGGCAGGCCTTGGTGGTCTAATTGGAGGAGCTATAGTTAATGGTGTTAGGAGGGGCTTATTTTCTAATGAGGCTGGTATGGGTGCTGTTCCAAATGCTTCAGCCCTAGCTGATGTATCTCACCCTGCCAAACAAGGTCTAATCCAAGCCCTTGGAGTATACCTAGATACAATCTTAGTTTGCTCAGCTACAGCCTTTGTTATAATCCTAGGTGGAGAAGAGATATTTCTAAATAGCGGTCTAGAAGGTCTTGCTATAACCAGCATGGCCCTACAAAGTGAGCTTGGATCATTTTCACAAATTTTCCTAAGCTTTTGTATATTAATGTTTGCCTTCTCCTCTATAATAGGTAACTACTATTATGGAGAAAATAACATCCTATCTCTAGGTCTTGGGAGAATCGGCCTAACTATCTATAGGATATTAGTCTTAGGATTTTTATTCTTTGGTAGTGTAGGAGAATTTTCTACAGTTTGGAATTTAGGAGATGTTTTTATGGGAATTATGGCCCTACTAAACCTAATAAGCCTAATCCTTATAGGAAAAATTGCTATAGCCGTATACTATGATTATAAAAATCAACTTAAGGATGGAAAAGACCCAGTCTTTAAACCAGAAAATATAAAAGAATTAAATCCGTATTTAAATGATATAGATTGTTGGTGATATAACAAATTTTCAAGTAATTTGATTATCTTTTTTAAGCTAGGGTATATATTAACTTAAGTATATATAAAAAGATATTAAATATATTATATAAAAAGGAGTACGCTAATGCTTAAAGTTGAAAACTTTTCAAAAATTTATTCTAATACTAAAAAAGCAGTAGATAATATATCTTTTGAAGTAAATAATGGAGAAATTTTTGGTTTTCTAGGACCAAATGGAGCAGGCAAGTCATCAACAATAAAATCTATTGTAGGGATCAATAAGAAAACTTCTGGATCTATCACTATAGATGGCCTATCTATAGAAGAGGATTCTAAAAAATACAAGTCCTTATTTTCCTACGTCCCAGATAACCCAGAGCTTTTTGATACCTACTCAGGTTATGAATATATAAATTTCTTATCTGATATTTATGGCCTAGATAAAAAGACTAGAGAAGAGAGGCTAGATCATTACCTAGGTTATTTTGATATAAGAGATGCCATGGGTGAGCAGATATCAACCTACTCCCATGGTATGGCCCAAAGACTAGCTATAATAGGGGCCCTTATAAATGATCCAGAAATCCTAATACTAGATGAGCCTATGGTAGGTCTTGATGCCAAGTCAGCCTATAATCTAAAGCAAATCCTAAGAAAAAGAGCAGATGATGGCAAGATAGTATTCTTCTCAACCCACGTTATGGAAATAGCCCAGGAGCTTTGCGATAGGATAGCCATAATAAATAAGGGCAAGATCCTAACTGTAGGAACCTTTGAAGAGATTAAACACCAGGCTAATAGAGAGGGCAGCTTAGAATCAATATTCTTGGAGCTTACAGATGAATAAGAATATAAAGACTATTACAAAATATTCATTAAAGGAGCAATTCTTTGGCTATATGCCAAAAAAGAATATACCAAACATGCCAAAAAACTACCTATTAAGGCTTCTAGCCCTCTTGTGGACCTATCTGGTTTTTGGCTTCATCTTCTACTCTAGCCTAAAGACTGTAGGGGAGATCTTCCTAAGGGAGGGTAACTCCTTTATGTACTTTACAAGCTTTGGCTTTTTGCTAAGTATGGTAGTAATACTCCTATATGTACCAAGGATATTATCAGATTTTTTTAGCAAGGAGAACCTATCAAACTATCAAACTATGCCCATAGATGAAGGGGAATTATTTATAGGAAAGATCTTGGGGGGAGCCCTAGGCTTTTTGGACTTCTTCCTATTTTTCATAATCTGCCTTCTAATCTACTTTGATATAGCAGGTTTTGATATCGTAACCCTCATACTGGGGCTTATTAACTTCCTTCCCCTAATCCTATCAGTCTATGGCCTGATCCCTATAATAATTCTTTTGATAAAGAAATTTACTAATGTAAATAAGCACCCTAAGTTATTTAAAAACCTAGGATATCTCTTGATGTTTGCCATGATAGGGGTCATCTATTACTTTTCCTTTACAGCAGGAGAAAGTTCTGGATCTGGCAATTCAGAAATGGGATCTGTAATAAGTGCTGCCATGAGTAAGTCTGAGCCTATATCAAAGATATTAATATCATCTAGGATATTTGGCTATGCCATGGGAGGAAGCCTTAGCCAAAAACTAATATTTACCCTAATTTTACTTGCTATAGCATTTTTAATATGCTTTATAGGTAAAAAACTTGCTGACAAATATTATTACGATTCAGTCTTTGATGGAGCTGAGACTAAGGCTAAGGAGACTAAGAAAAGACCAGCAAAAGCAGCTGACTTTAGGACAAACTCCCAGTTTAAGACCATCCTTAAAAGAGACCTTAAACTACTGACAGGAAACATAGCCTTCTTATCCCAGCCTATAATGATGATGATTATATTTTCTGTCCTAGGCTTTAGCACAGGAAGAAACATAGTAAAGGAAGTAGACCCAATAGAGTTACAGTCAAGCATAACTAGGATAATCCTTCTAGCAGGATCCATGGCTATGGGGCTTATAATCTGGATTAATGGATCATCAGGGTCAAGTGCCCTATCCAGAGAGGGCAAGGCCTTCTATCTCTTCCAGACCCTACCAATTGATTACAAGGCCCACTACAGGGCGAGGGTAGCTGCCTCATCCCTAGTTACAATAGGCTTTAGTCTGATAATTAGCCTTGTTATAGGAATTATCCTAAAATTAGGATCCATAAATACCCTAATGATCTTTATAGGGCTTACACTTTCTGGTATCTTATCATCAATAATAAGTGTCTATATTGGTTCTCTATCAGTTAAGACTAGGTGGGAAAAACCCCAAGAGATCATGCAAGGAAGAGGCCTAGCCTTTGCCTTTTATATAGGATCCATAGTCCTAATAGTAGGTCTTATATTCCTCTTTGGCTTTTTATCTAATATGACAAATAGCCCTATAATAGCAATGGGAGTAGACCTAGCCATAGTCCTAATCATAAGCCTAATATTTTTAAAACTTGGCCTAGGCAAGTACAAAAAAGGCTTTATGGATGTAAGATAAAGTCAATTTTAATAATTTAGGTAATTTAAAATAAGTAAAATAACAAGTCATCTTGATTAAGCAAGTGAAACGAAGGTGGGGAGAGATCTAGCTAGATTTTCCCACTCGTTTTGCTCGGATCATTTGCTTATTTTTTAGATTATAAAAAGTATGAAATCCCTTCGGGGATTTTTTTTATCCAGTAATAAAACCCTATACTAGTTGGTTTTAACAAGCTAGGTCTTTAAAATAATCCTATTGTTAGTATAGTCTAGGTAAAAGTGAGGTAATATGGAATATAAGAAACCATTTTTATATATTGATACAAACTTTAAAGCTGAACAAGCCCTCATGCTTGATATGGCTTTTAGAAATTATGATTTTGAAATAGTTGGGATTTCTACCCATGATGGCTTTATGGGTAAGGCTTTGGCAGCCTCAAATATCCTAGGCTTTGTGGAAGAATATGGTCTTTATTTACCTGTGGCTAGTGATGAAAAACTTGATGATGAAGATAGGTCTAAATTAATTTTCAACTCTAAGAAAGACTATCTTGAAAAAGTAGATCCTGCTGATTTTTTATATGACTTGGCCACTGACTGTGGATCTTTGGATATATTAGCTACTGGTAATTTGACTAATATAGCTAGGGCCTTAGAAAGGTATGATGATATTAGTGATTACATTTCTCATATATTTTGCTATATTGATGTAAAAAATAAGGATATTGACCTAGATGCCCTAGATAAGGTTTTATCATCTTCTATAGATTTATTTATCATAGATAAGGATTTGGCTTCAAATATTTTACTAGATGATGAATTTTTAAAAGACCTATCTATTGAAAAAAATATTATTTTAGATGAGATCTTAAAGAAAGACTATGATTTAAGAGATGGATCATCCCTGTTACTTATGTACTTGATGCTACAACCATCAGCCTTTATTTTTGATGAAAAAGCTTTGAGAGTGGATAGGGAAGATCTTGAGTTGATCCATGATAACAATAGAAAAAAGAATTACCTGGCTATCAGGGTAAATGAAGATAGTTTTTTTGATTATATAAAGGCAAGTTATGAAAATTAAAAAGCCTGGTCTTAGGATTATAAAGACAGGATTGGCTGTTTTAATTTCAATGCTAATCTCAGAGCTTAGGGGAGGACTTCCATTTTATTCAGCCATAGCAAGTGTAATCTGCTTGCAACAAAATGTTGGAGAAACCTATAACAAGGGAGTTAGCAGGGTTATAGGGACTATTATAGGTGGTTTGGTGGGTCTATTTTATTTACTGTTAGTACCAGATACCAAAATTCCACCGATTTTAAATTTAATTCTTATAGGGATAATTTCTACCCTGGTTATATACATAGTCGTTGTTATGGAAAAGCAAGCATCAGTGGCTATAGCTGCCATAGTTTTTATGTCAATTACTATAAACCATGCAGATGATCCAGGTGGCCTTCCAATTCCTTTTGCCTATGATAGGGTCTTTGATACCCTGGTAGGAGTTTTGGTAGCATATTTTGTCAATTATTCGGATTTTAAATTTAGAAAATTTTATAAAAGTAGGAAAAAATAAAAAATACTTCCCCTAATTTTTAAGGGAAGTATTTTTATCTTAAATTTTAGATATCTTATAGTTTATTCCATTTATTTGCTCAACCTTAAATTCAGTATTATCTAGAAAGCCTCTTATAAATTCATATCTATAGTCATGGTAGATAGAATCTTCGCTTTTAAGGGCATTATCATAATTGAATTTTTTTAGTTCAAAGGAATCATGGTGGTCATGATCACCCTCACCCTTACAAGTTTCATCTAGGGAACTAGCTGGATTTATATAGGTATCTTGATATTTTCTATGAAGATTTTCATTGGTTATTAAAAGAAGGTTATTGTCATTATCAAAGGCTGCAGTTTGGGCATGGTCACATGGCATTCCATCTAGTAGCCTTGTGTTTAGACTATTATAGATATCTTCTAGAGTTTTTAGATTTTCATCTAAAGCCTCTTTTTTACCAAGCTCAAACATCTTCTCTTTAATATTATCTGCCTTTGAAAATGCTAGGGCTAGCCTATTTTCAACTACATCTATTTTTGAAGATAAATAGCCATGGATATTATCTTGGTCTATAATATCTTCTAAGTTCTCGGTGGATACTGGTTTTATTTCATTATCGATTTTACTAGTATCTCCATCCATTAAAAAATTTGTTATTTTATCTTGAAATTTGATCTTTTCATACATTAAATAATGTATTGGACCTAAATTTTTACTCATTTTATCACCTCAATTATATATTACTATTAATTTTATGATATACTAGAAGGGAATATTTAAAGGAGGTTTTTTATGAATAAAAACTTAACTACAAAAAAGCTTGTTTATATAGCTTTATTTACAGCTTTGGTGTACATATTTTCTAGATTTTTCCAAATCCCTATAGTAACTCCTTTGGGACAAACTAGGTTTCATTTGGGAAATGTTTTTTGTATCTTAGCAGGAGTATTACTTGGAGCAGGTTACGGAGGTCTGGCAGCAGGTCTAGGATCAGCCTTATTTGACTTATTTGACCCTGTATATTTTACATCTGCCCCAATAACCTTTATAACAAAATTTTTACTAGCAGCAGTAGCAGGTTTTGTTTATTCTAAAAGAGAAAGGGTTGTGGAAAAGGGAAGATTACTCCTAGCAGGATTTTTAGGACAAATTACCTATGTAATCTTATACCTAGCAAAAACATATATAAGCAATAGACTTATTATGAACTTTACTATCCAAGCAAGTGTGGCAGAGGTTATACAAAAAGGATCAGTTTCTTTGGTAAATGCTTTTATTTCGATAATAGTTGCCTACCTTCTAGCCATACCTTTACTAAAGGTAATCAAATTTGAATAAACCTTTTACTTTTTGGGTAAAGTAACTTAAAAGGAGTAGTATCATGGATTATAAAAAAATTGACAATAAAATTGTATTAAGACTTAAAAGAGGAGACAAGCTAGTAGAGTCTCTAGAGCAAGTGGCTATCAAAGAAGATATAAAGGCAGCTCACTTTCAAGGTATTGGGGCTTGTGATAACCTAAAGATCGGTATTTTAGATCAACAAAGCAAACAGTACCAGTGGGATGAGTATAATGAAGCCTTAGAAATTGTATCTTTAATAGGAAATATAACCCTAGTAGATGAAAAAAAGACAGTTCACACCCATATAGTAGCTAGTAGGGAAGATTCTTCTACTATTGGAGGTCACCTAGGTGAGGCTCGTATATCATTTACTGCAGAAATTTTTATTGACCTATTATCTGAGCCTTTGGTAAAGAAATTTGATGAAGAAATTTCATTAAACTTAATAGAGTTTGATTGAGAAAAGCTATGAGAAAAAGAGAAAATGTATTTGGACTTACATGTCCATCATGCAATAAAAGTTTTGAAAAAAGCTTAAATACAGCAGTATTTTCTGATACTTATGATAGGACTCTTATTTTAAATGATGAGTTTGGCCTAGTAAAATGCCCATCATGTGGCCATGAATTTAAGCTAAATTATAGGTTTGTCTATACTGATGACCACCTAAAATTTATGATTATAAATGATCCAAAATTTGTAGATGTCAAAAATAGGATAGCCCTTAGATCATCTATAAATCTCTTAGACAAGGCAAGGAAAAACGAGGCTGAAAAATACCTAACTAGGATGAGTGTAGATTTAACTTCTCTAAAAGAGAAGATTATTATATTTGAATCTTACCTATCAGATAGGGTTATAGAGCTTATGAAATATATGCTATTAGAATCTAGTGATATAGACTTAAACCATGATGATGTTATTAAGTTTTTATACTCAGATGATGGAAATTTTAAAATCACAAAAACTAATGGAGAGGTCTTGACCCTACCATTTTTAAAGGAAGTCTATGATAGCATAGGGGCTAAGTATGAGCCTTACTTTGAAGATGACAAGCCAGATTTAGTAGATAAGGCCTGGGCATATGAATTTTTAAAAAAGATAAAATAAAACTTTAGAAGATGGTAGCTACTTAGTAGGTATCATCTTTTTATGAGGGGATAAATGCGATTTTTTGTAAAAGAAGCTAATAAAAGAAAAAGTGTATATGATATTTTAAATATTTTCTATGACCGTGATGATATTATTTTTGATGAAAATAGCAACCTAGTAGTTTTAGAAGATTATCTTATCTTTAAAGCTAAAAAATATCCCTACAAGGATATTAACCAGCTTAAGCTAGTCTTATTTGACATTTTAGTAAAAGAAGAAGGATATAGGCCTGCTTGGGGGATACTTACAGGAAGTAAACCAAGCAAACTTTTTAAAAAGACATCTTATGAAAACTTAAAAGAGAAATATAGGGTAAGTGAAAATAAGCTTAGCCTCTTAGAAAGGGTTATAGAAGAAGAAAAAAAATTATACTTTGCCAAGGATGCCTTTAGTCTTTATATAAACATCCCCTTTTGTCCTAGTAGGTGTAATTACTGCTCTTACCCCACCCTAGTTGGTAACAATAACGATAAGAAAACATATATTGATTTTATCTTAAAAGAGCTTGATTTATTAGATATACCTAAAAATTTAGATAGTATTTATATAGGTGGAGGTACCCCGTCATATTTAAAAGAAGATAACCTTGATAGGCTTTTATCAAGGATTAGAAGAGAGTTTACCTACAAAGAATTTACTTTTGAAGCAGGTAGGGAGGATACCCTAACTGAGGGAAAATTAGATATTTTAAAGAAAAATAAAGTAGGAAGGATATCCTTAAACCCCCAAACCTTTAATTATGATATTATAAAAAAAGCAAATAGAGCCTATGACATAGAGCATTTCTTAAAAATATATAAGTATGCCAAAGACCTAGATCTTATAGTAAATATGGACTTTATAATTGGGCTAATGGGAGAAGATAGTAAAAAGTTTAGAAAAAACTTTGATATATTAAAAGAACTCTTGCCTGATAATATAACCTTCCATGGCCTAGCCATGAAGGTAGGAAGTGATTATTTTGAAAAAAACAAAAAGATCAACCAAAAAGAAAGCATAGCCATAGCTAGTGATATCAGAAACTTTGTTAGAGAGTATTCTTACAAACCATATTATTTATATAGACAAAAAAATATGCTAAGCGAATTAGAAAATATTGGGTATCATAGAAATGAAACTAGTCAAAGATATAACATAATAATCAATGAAGAATTATCAAATATCATAGGAGTCGGGATGAATGCAAACTCAAAGCTAACAAATGGTAAAAAATTTAGAGCAAGTAGAAATTTAAGAGACTATTATGAAAATATTGATAGAGAAATAGCTAGTAAAAACAAATTGATAAATGAGTATAATAATAAAAAAAGGAGTGAATATGGGAATTAAAGAAATTAAACCAACAGAAGTATTTGAAAAATTTTATGAAATTGCACAAATCCCTAGGGAAAGTGGCAATGAAAAAGAAATTTCAGACTACCTAGTAAAATTTGCAAAAGACAGAAACCTAGAAGTAATCCAAGATGATGCACTAAATGTAATCATAAAGAAAAAAGCAAGTGCTGGATATGAAGATAGAAAAACTGTCGCTCTCCAAGCTCATATGGACATGGTTTGTGTAAAAGAAGATGATAGTGATCATAACTTTGAAACTGACCCAATAAAACTAATAGAAGAAGACGGATGGGTTAAGGCA
Source organism: Anaerococcus sp. (assembly GCA_030825745.1). Lineage (GTDB taxonomy): Bacteria > Bacillota > Clostridia > Tissierellales > Peptoniphilaceae > Anaerococcus. Next base: position 1,134 of record JAPJPH010000001.1, on the reverse strand, counting down.
GATAAAACAACCCTAGGAGCAGATGATGGAATAGGAGTTGCATTTATCCTAGCTATATTAGATGATGAAAATGTAGAGCATCCAAACCTAGAAGCTATAATTACAGTTGGAGAAGAAACTTCAATGGTAGGAGCAAATGCCATAGACCTATCAGTCCTAGATGCTAAATACCTAATAAATATAGACTCAGAAGAAGAAGGAGTCTTAACCATAGGATGTGCAGGAGGACTTGACCTAACTGCATCTTTTGAAAAAGAATTAGAAGAAGCTAGTGGAGACTTTCTAAAAATTGACCTTCAAGGATTTGAAGGTGGTCACTCCGGTATGGAAATAAACAAGGCTAGGGTAAATGCTATAAAAGCTTTAGCTAGGATCATCCATAACCTAGACTCATTTAAGATAGCATCTATTTCTGGTGGAGTAAAGAGAAATGCTATAGCAGCAAAGGCTAGTGCAATTATCCAAGTAGATGATAAAGAAAAAGCATTAGAAATAATAAATGAGCAAATAGAACAAATATTAAATGAATCTAAGGATACTGACCCTAATGGATCAATAAAAGTAACTGAAGAAAAATTTGATGGTAAAGTTGTAACAAAAGAAAGATCAAAAGATGTTATAGATGCTATCCATGTAACAGCTGATGGTATGTATAAGAGCTTTGAAGGATCTATAGTAACATCATCTAACATAGGCATCTTAGAAGAAGATGATAAAAGCATAAACTATCATGTAATGATTAGATCTGAGGTAGACTCAGCCAAACATAATAGGGCAGATATAGCAAAAACTGTTATAGAAAGATTTGGGGGCCATACCCAAGTAGAAAGCGAATACTCAGGATGGCAAAGAGAGGACTCACCACTTATAGATCTTGCCAATGAAACATGGAAAGAAATTCATGGAAATGATATGAATATCCTAACAACCCACGGGGGACTAGAATGTGGACTATTTAAAAAAGACATCCCACATGTAGAAATGATCTCAGTAGGACCAGAAATAGTAGGAGCCCACTCCCCATCTGAGAAGGTAAATATAGAATCTGTTAGAAATAACTATAAATTCCTAAAAGAATTATTATTAAAAATTAAATAAAAAGGCTAAAAAATAAGAGTTAATAAACGCATGGGA